>JBBRUN010000039.1:0-17953 GCA_038247765.1 Gemmatales bacterium
AAGCGCGGCCGGCGCGTGAAAGTCGGCCAGACCTTGCCACCCGATGAACTCGGTGAATGGCTACTGGCCGCCGGTTATCAGCGGGTCGATTCCGTGGAATACCCCGGCGAATTCGGCAAGCGCGGCGGCATCCTCGATCTGTACCCGCCCGATGCCACCGATCCCGTCCGACTCGAGTTCTTCGGCGACGATTTGGAATCGATCCGCCACTTCGCCGCGCAGACGCAGTGAAGCCTCGACAAGGTGAGCGAACTGCTGATCCTTGGCGCCTTCGATCCGCATGCCGGTCGCGGGGGCTTGGGCTTCTTGCTCGACTACTTCCCCGCCGGTTCGGTGGTCGCTCTGTTCGAGCACGGCGACTTGCGCGAGCAAGGCAAGCACTTTTTCGAACGCGTGTCGAATCCGACGGGATTGTTCACCCCGACGGGCGCTTTCGAGCAGTTGATGAGTTTGCCCACGGTGGCGATATCGGCGATGCCGAGGCCGAGCGTGGAAGCGACGGCGCATTTGCGCGTCGAAAGCATCGAGCGGTTCAGCGGGAATGTACTCCGTGTGCGCGAGGAACTCGACACGGTCGCGGCAAAGGACCATGTCTGGATCGCGTGCCAAACGGAGTCGGAAATCCATCGGCTGACCGACGTGTTGAAGACGGGCCAACTCGCGGAGAGCGGCCGGGTAACGTTGGTGTCCGGGCACGTTCGCGCCGGGTTCCGCCTCGTCGATCTCGGCGCGCTAGTCCTGGGGAGTCACGAACTCTTCCACAAGGAACTGCTGCCGGCGGGGGCGAAGCAGGCGACTACGGCGACCGGGCGGAAAATCGAATCGCGGGCTATCGACAGCTTCCTCGACCTCAACGACGGCGACTACGTCGTCCACGTAGCGCAGGGGATCGCCCGATTCCGCGGCATGCGGACATTGGAAAAAGGACTGGCGCCGACCGGCGAACCCGTCGGCTTGTTCGGCGATTCCAAACCCTCGACGCAGAATGCCGGCCTCGAAGAATTCCTGATTCTGGAGTTCCGCGATTCTGTGCTGCTCTACGTCCCCGCGACGCGGATCGACCTGATCCAGCGCTACATCGGCGGGGCCCAAGGGGAACCGAGGCTCTCCAAACTCGGCGGCACGTCGTGGGGGAAACAGAAAGACAAAATCTCCGAAGCGGTCATGGACATGGCCGCGGAGATGATCCAAATCCAAGCGGTGCGGGCCGCGATACCAGGGCACGCCTACCCGGTCGATTCGGCATGGCAGCAGGAGTTTGAAGGAGCGTTTCCCTATCAAGAGACTCCCGACCAACTGACCGCCATCGCCGAGATCCGCGCCGACTTGGAGAAGCCCAAACCGATGGACCGGCTACTGTGCGGCGACGTCGGCTACGGCAAAACCGAGGTCGCCATCCGCGCCGCGTTCAAGGTCATCGACAACGGCAAGCAAGTGGCGATCCTCGTGCCGACGACCGTGCTCGCCGAGCAACATTACAAGACGATTCAACAGCGCCTCGCCGAGTATCCGTTCCGCGTCGAAGTGCTCAACCGCTTCAAAAGCGCCGCGAAGCAGAAGGAGACCATAAAAGAACTCGCCGCGGGTACCATCGACATCGTCGTCGGCACGCACCGGCTCGTGAGCGAAGCGGTGAAATTCAAAGACTTGGGCCTCGTCGTCATCGACGAGGAACAGCGCTTCGGCGTCGAGCATAAGGAGCGCTTGAAACGATTGCGGACTACGGTGGACATCCTCACGATGACCGCGACGCCGATCCCACGGACGCTGCACAGCGCGCTCTTGGGCGTGCGGGAAATCTCGAATCTCGAAACGCCGCCGCCGGACCGCTACCCGGTCGAGACGCGCATCGTCAGTTGGGACGACAAGCTCATCCGGCACGCCATCCACCGCGAATTCAACCGTGGCGGGCAAGTCTTCTTCGTTCACAATCGCGTCCACGACATCAAAGATGTCGAAGCCAAATTGCAGATGATCGTTCCCGAGGCGAAGATCGTCGTCGGGCACGGCCAGATGGCCGAGGGGGAACTGGAAAAAGCGATGGTCGCGTTCATCCGGAAGGACGCCGACATCCTCGTGGCGACGACGATCATCGAGAGCGGGCTGGACATCCCGAACGCGAACACCATCTTCATCGACGACGCCGATCAGTACGGCTTGGCCGACCTCCACCAACTCCGCGGCCGCGTCGGGCGCACCAAGCTGCGGGCGTACGCCTACCTCATCGTCGATCCGGTGAAGCTGGTGTCGCCGAACGCCCAGAAGCGGTTGAAGGCGATCGAGGAATTCAGCGAACTCGGGTCGGGGTTTAAGATCGCCATGCGCGACTTGGAAATCCGCGGGGCGGGCAACATCCTCGGCACCGAGCAGAGCGGCCACATCGCGGCCGTGGGCTACGAACTCTACTGCCAACTGCTGGAGAACGCCGTCCGGCAGTTGAAGCACCAAGCGCCGAAGCAGGCCGTGGAGGTGAACGTCGATCTCCCGTGGCCGGCGTATCTGCCGCGCGATTACGTGCCGGGGCAGAAGTTGCGCATCGAAGTCTACCGGCGTTTGGCTCGGTTGCGCGATCCGAACAAGCTCGCCGATTTCCGCAAGGAATTGCAGGATCGTTACGGCCCGACGCCGGAACCGGTGGAGTGGTTGCTACGCACGACCGAAATCCGCTTGGGGTGCGTCCGCTGGCAAATCAGCGGCGTCCACCGCGATGGCAAAGATCTGGTCTTCAGCTACAAGAGCGCAAAGAAGGCGGCGCAGCTGAATGCGAGTTCCGCCGGGCGGATCAAGGTCGTGGACGACAAGTCGCTCTACGTGAGGCTGCACCCGGAGGAGGATTCGCCGGAGCCGATGTACGAACTGCTGAAGGCGCTGTTGAGGTAGTGATTCCACCGACGCGATTGCGTCTTGAAGCCTGCGGATCTCTTCGGGAACGGCGTGGGCTTCGGCGTCGGACGGGCGTAGTTTGATGAATGCTAGCATTCTCCGATTCACATCGCGGCCAGTTGACCATTCGCATGTGCAGCAGTCGTTTCTGCATCGCGTCGGAACTTCCACATCGCTTCGAGCAACTCCGAATCCTCGGCGTCCCAGAGACCGCGGCCGTGCATATCGGCGCAAAGCTCCCCGAATAAGGTCATCCAACTTACCATGCACTCTCGCGAAACTACCAACACAAACACCGGCCGTCCGGCCGGTGTTTCTTGTCCAATTTCCGGCCCTTACGAAAACAGCGCCGTCACCGTCTCACCTTTCACCAGCTCGCGGGGCTGGTTCAGGTGGTTGTAGACGATCGTGTCCGGCTTGATGCCGATGCTGTGGTAGATCGTGGCCAGCAGTTCGGTCGGGTGGACCGGGTGTTCGCTCGGAGCACTGGCTGTTTTGTCCGACTTGCCATGGACATAGCCGCGTTTGATGCCGGCCCCGGCGATGAGAGCCGTGTAGCAATAGGGCCAGTGATCCCGGCCGTCGTCGGAGTTGCTGTTGCCCGAGGTGCTGACACCGCGGCGCGGGCTGCGACCGAATTCGCCGACGACCACCACGAGTGTGTCTTTCAAGATGCCGCGGTCTTCGAGATCTTCGATCAGGGCCGATACGCCGGCGTCGAGAAGCGGAGCCGCTTGGCGCTTCATCCGGTCGGACAAGCCGGTGTGGACGTCCCAGCTGTGGGCGTCCGAGTTGGCGACTTTCGGCCACGTCACTTCGACGAAGCGCGTTCCCGCTTCGACGAGCCGCCGGGCGAGCAGGCAACACTGGCCGAAAGTGTTCTTGCCGTACTTCTCGCGGAGCTTGTCGTCTTCTTTGGCCAGGTTGAACGAATCCTTGGCCCGACCCGACAGCACGAGGCCGAGCGCCTTACCGTAGTAAGTGTCGAGGTCGTACTTGCTCACGGCTTGTTCGATTTCGGGCATCCCTTTGCTCACGGTATCCCGCAGCGTCGCCCGGCGTTCCATCCGCACCGGCGAGAGTTCTTCCCGGAGCTTCAAGTCGTCGACTTTGATCTTCTCCATCTTCGAGAGGTCGGTGTCGTCGCCGGCCGGGTAGAGCAGGTACGGATCGTAGGCTTTGCCGAGGAACCCGGCGCTGCCACCCTTGCCGACGACGTTCGATTCTTGAAGCGGCCGCGGCATCATCACGAACGGGAGCATCGGCACTTCGGGCGGCTTGAACTTGATGATGTTCGAGCCGAGCGTCGGGAAGTCTTTCGGGCTCGGGGGTTCCAGTTGGCCCGACGGCGAAACTTTGTCGGTCGTGTAGCCGGTGTGCATCTGGTAGATGGCGGCCGTGTGGTTGAACAGGCCATTGGGCGTGTAGCTCATGGTGCGGATGAGCGTCGTCTTGTCGAGGACGTTGGCGATCTTCGGCAGCAGCTCGGTGACGTTGGTCCCCGTCACTTTCGTCGGGATCGGCTTGAAGATCGACTTCACCGCGTCGGGGACGTTTTCTTTCGGGTCCCAGAGGTCGAGGTGGCTCGGGCCGCCTTGAAGGTAGATGAGGATGACCGACTTCGCCTTGCCGAATCCTTTGCCGCCGGTGGTTTCGGGCGCGGCTTTCGGCGCCTCGGCGCCTTGCGCGTCTTGGAGGGCGAGGACGTTGGCGAGCGACAGGCCGAGGACGCTGGAGCCGCCGATGCGGAGCAGGTCACGTCGGGTGACGCCATCGCAGGTATCGTGGGCGGTGAAACCGGGAATCGCCAGCATGAGCGAAACTCCAAAGGCGGGGAGAAGAGGCGAAGGCGGGCACAATGCAATTTCAATTTACCCGCGCAGTTGGGGCGACGCAATGGAAAAAGATCCGATCCGTGAATCCAAATGCCCCGAGAGCAGCACTTCGTCACAACTACTCAGTAACGGCTTGTTCGATGGTCGACCACAAGTGCTTCAACAAGTCTTGTTCGGAATGTTGGAATTTCACCGCGTCGGGCGTCGGGCGTGGCCTACCGCTTGTCGTCGCAACGCGGAGTGCCGGGAGAACCACCAAAATAGCCCCGAAACTGTAAAGCATCGTTAGCCGCATGGGGGAACCGCCGAGGTACCGATCAGGGCCGGCGAGAATTGGAATACCTTCTGGGTATGTTGCGGGGAACTCGGACACGCCGCAAGCGGAATTCTCAGTTGCCGCGGGATAACTGTCTTGCAGTCCGGGGGCGTCGCCCGCATAATTCCTGTAACTTTGACCGGGCAACGTCTTGTTCCGGTCCTACACTCCCGCCGGGGCCATCCATGTCGGATTACGACGAAGACATCTTCCTGATGAATGGCCGCGTTCGCCCCGACGTGACCGACGATGCCACGGCCCAAGCCCTCCGCGATTCTTTGGCGCACGCCCGCAGCACGAACTGGGACAGCGTCCGCACGCCGCACTTGTTCTTGGGCTTGCTCGGTACGACCGACGCGACGGTCTTCGCGTGGACGAACCGCCTCGGTGCCGACACGGGCCGTCTCCAAGATCAATTCCGCGACCTCTTCTACCAAGACGCCGAGCCGGTTCCGCCGCTGCTGTTGAACCGCGAATTCCTCAGCGACAATGTCATCCGTGTGCTCCGCGATTCCTACGCCCGCGCTCAAGACTACGGCCGGCAGATGATCGCCCCGATGGATTTGCTCATCACGATCTTCACGACGCCGAACAGCATCGTGGCCGAGTGCTTCGAGCGCATCGGTGTGACGGCGTCGCGGTTGACCGAACTCGCGCAAGCTGTGGAAGCCGAAACCAGCTTGAGCTGAACTCGGTTGGCGCATAAAAAGACCCGGCCGATTGGCCGGGTCTTTTCGATTCTTGAGCGTCACTCACTCGCCGACGTAAGGCATCAGGCCGATGAAGCGGGCGCGTTTGACGGCGTTTGAGGCGGCCCGTTGGAACGGCGCGCAGAGGCCGCTGCGTTTGCGGCTGAACAATTTGCTCTGGCCCGAGACGAGTTTTTTCATCGCGCTGACGTCTTTGTAGTCGACGAATGCCGGGCGGGGGCAACCCTCTTTGGTGCAGAACCGGCAGCGGCTTTTCCGCGCCGACAGCTTCTTCGTCCGAATCATCATGGTCGAGGCAACCTTGTGAACTGGAATAGTTGACCAATATGCGAAAAGGGATTTTAGGGCCAACGGCCGGAGTGTCAACATAAGGCGTCGAAAAAGGGTGTAGCAACGATTCTTGGAGGTTTTCGTAGGGTGGGTGGAGTCTTCCGAAGTCCGACTTCCGCCAGCACTCCGGAGGCACCCCAATTCACCTGAGCCTCTTTGCATTTTTATCGGCCGGTACGGATAATCGCTTCGATCGCTCCGCCGGCACGAAGCGTTTCCCCGAATTTTCCGGATGAGGGTCAATCCTTCTTCGGCTCTTCGAGTTTGAATTCGAACCGACCTGGGACGCCGTCTTTGACCACGGCCCGCAACGGCGAGGTGGCAGGCTTGGCATAGATCTCGGGGAGCGCGCTCTCGAGTGGTTTCGCATTCGGATCCACGACCAGCAGTGCGGCCGGCTCGACCGTGACGGTGTAGTCTCCGGCCTTCAAACCCTTGAAGATGCGGTTCGAATAGAGGGCGAAGGTGCCGTCGAGCGTTGTCCGGCCGTCGCCCATGGCCTTGGGTTCTTCGCCATCGACCACCGACCAAAATGTGACCTTCGCGCTCTCGACCGGTTTGAGGCCAAGCTTCACGGCTCCGACCACTCCCGGCAGCGATTCGCGGGCGATTTCCGCGCCCGGCTCAGTCGATTCGAACGGCCGGAGGTCGTCCTTCACCACACCGTTCAGCAGCAGGTTCACCATCACCGGCTCTTTCTTCTTCATCGTCATCCAAGCCATCTGGTCGAACTCGCCGTACTCGATGCCACGCATCGCGCTGCCGCCGCCGGTGGTCGCCAGTTGGTAGTAGTTCATGCCGTTGCGGACGAACTTCTTGTAGTTGTGGACGTGCCCGCAGAAGACCGTGTACTGCGAACCGTCGAGCGTTTTTTCCACGGCTTTCCAACCGTTGGCGTCGAGGTCGAGGCCGGTCCAAATCGGATGGTGGATGAACACGAACGTCCAACGCGGTTTGTCCCCGGCTTTGAGAGCGGCTTGCAAATAGGCGTTCTGCCGAGGTCCGACGCGCAGGCCCTTCCGCGCGATGGCCGGATCTTTGGGATCCTCGGCTTCGGAGTCCATCGAGTTCATCACGACGAACAAGCAGCCTTGGTAGCGGAAGTGGTAATAGGCGCGGCCGTTGCGCTCCATCCAGACTTTCGTCTTGGTCGGGCTGTCCATGTCGTGGTTGCCGGGACAGTAGAAAAAGGGCATAGCGAACTGCTTGGCGTAGCCGTCGAACTCGTCCCACTGCTTGGTCATGGTGTCGGCGCTGAACGAGCCTTCGATGAGGTCACCGACCGACATCACGAATTCGGGCTGCATCAGATTCACTTGCTGCACGGCCCGCGAGAAGACGCCGCGGCGGTGGCCACCGGTACGGTCCGAAACGACCGCGAATTGAAACTGCTCGGGATCGTTGTTGGCTTTCAGCCCCGTCCACGGATTCTTCTTGGCATCGACTTCGACATCGAAAGCGGCGGTGGCCTTGGCGTTCTCGGCGGCGTTGTCGGTGCGTACGGTGCACAACAGCGCGATGGCGCCGAGACTACCGACGGCGACGAGGGCGAGCAGAATCCGTTTCATGGGCGGTGGTCTCGGGGCACGGAGTTCGATTGACTCAAACAGTCCATCAGAAGCGACCGACAGTTGCAACCCGCCGGGGCGACTTTCGCGAAATCTTTACATTGGCGGAATGCCCGGTCGCCTCGGTGCGGCGCGGACAATCGGGACTCGATTTGTAAAACTGCGTGGCATCCGGGCGGGAGCTGAAGATGAATCGTTTGACCGCAGCACTGCCGGAGTTAGATGCGAGCCGCTGCACCGGTTGCGGCGACTGCGTGGCGATCTGCCCCACGGCCTGCCTCGAAGCACTCGGCCGGATCGTCTGGCTTCCGCGGCCCGCCGATTGCGTGTCGTGCGGGGCGTGCGTCGAAATCTGCGAGCCGGAGGCGTTGGAGTTCGAGCCGAATGGAGTTTGACGATTCCACCGTCTGGGCAAAACCGGGCGATTGCCCCCGTGGCGACCACCGGCGCGATCGAGAAACAGGCAAATCCGAGCGGGTTCCGCTTCAGTTTTCGCGTTGTAAATTGCACAATTCCATCAAGTCCTGCGGCGCGTATTCCAACGCCTCCGGCGACACCTGCGGAATATCACCATGTCGCGTTCACTCGCTTACTTCCTGATCTTGCTCGGATTCACCGCCGTCGGTTGCAACCAGTGCGGCGAACGCCGGAAGCTCTTCCCGCGCCTGAACGACGCGCTCACCCGAGACGACGATGAACCGTCCCGATTGGACAGCCGCCGCAACGGTAACAAAGACTGCGGCCCGGAGGGATTCCCGGTGTCGCGTAACGGCGGTTACGGCGGCGAGGTGATCTACTCCGGCCCGAGTTACCCGGCCGGGCAGCCCTATCGAGTCAACCCGCGTTCGGACGAACTTCCCGCGCCGGGCGGCTACATTCCGAGTCCGGGTGTGCCGCCGTACCCGGCTATCCCTCGGGCCATCGACTCGAAGCTGTTGCCCAAGACCGGCGGCACCATGACGGGCGACTCGAAGAAGTAGCTCACGGATTTGTGAAAGGCCGCATCGCCGAGACCGGATTCGGCGTCGCCGCGACCGGAGCCGGGGCCGGCACGCCGTAGTACATCATCGCCGGCTGATTCCCCGCGTAGTGATAGTTGAACGACCCACCGACCGAACACGTCCCACCGATTTGGCAACTCATCGGGCTGCGGGCCAACCCGCAGCGGTCGATCCGGAAGAACGATACCAATCGTTGGAAGAAATACTTCCGTTGCATCGTGGCGCAGGGGACATCGCACGCCCGAATCGGCTGGGCATAAGCCAATGGCGTCGCCGGGCAACTCGAGGAGCCGGCGCAACCCGGAGAGCCGCTTTGCGGCGTCCAACCCATGATACGCGGCCGGGCGGCACTGCACGAATTGCAATCGAGCGGGCCATCGAAGCCGAGCGGGGCCCGCGTCTTCGGGAAGTATTCCCGCAGCGGTGCGTGGTAAGGATGCGGCACGCACGAGTGGTTCGGTTCGCAAACGCGGAACGTCAGCCAGTTGCGGAGGCGTTCGCAAGCCGTGCCGCGACTCGCCCAACAACCGGCCGTGCTCGCCGGGCACAGCGTCGGGCAAGCCGTGGGAACCGTGCAGACGTTCCAATTCGTGGAGTGCGATACCATCGCGGGGGCGGGCGCACCGGCCGGCAGCGAGGATTGAATCACGCTCGGCAACGGCCGTGATAAATCCTGAGCCGTCACGATCCCGGCGACGGCGAGCGACAGAACCAAAGCGAGCATCGATTTCATCGGGCGACTCCGTGGGCCAACGAACCAGCATCACCGCTATCGGCGTTACGGACGTTGCAATCGGCGTCGCGTTGATCTTCGCTTAGAGATGCCAAACCCGCCAAGCCCGACAATCGGCAAAGTTTCTCCAAGCTACCCAGACGGAACCAAGCTAATTATGAGCGACGCTGATGCTGGGCCGATGACGATTCGGTCATCAGGTTTCCACGCGGGGTAGTTGCAGTTCAAGGTGAAGTCGGGCACCAAGTCTACATTGGGAACAGGTTGAGGACGAAGTCGCGGACAGTGTGAACCGCGCCATCCGGCGTTCGAGCCGCGCCTACCGGAGGCCGAACGAATCCACGCATCCTGCGACCAAAGCGACGACGCTGCGGACGCTGCGCAGGCCGAATGGCTCGGTTATTTCTCTTTCGGAGGATCTGTCTCTTTTGGCTTCACTTGGAACTGCATTTTCATCGCCTCCATTTCCATCGTCGCCTTGTCGCCTTTTATCGTGATCGGAAACCCGAGATGCCCCAACTTGCCCTCGGGCGTGCCTTGGTGAATACCCGACTCGTGTTGGTAGACGATCCGCCATGTGCCGACCGGCACATCCTTGATTTCGAACTTCCCATCTTTGTCGGTGAGGGCGTAGTACGGGTGATCGAAGACTCGAACCTTGGCTGTCATCCACGGGTGGATGTTGCAAGCGACCGCGATTGGCGTTCGCTGGGCCGCGAGCGGCAATTTGGGTTTCATCTCGGCGCCCGCCGGTAGGAGTGGATTTTGTGATTCGATGTCACTGCTGTAGTTGACGTTGTGCCCGATCTTGGAGCTGTTCTTGACGACCAGCGTATCCCCGGCGCGGGCGATCGTGATCTTCGGTTCGAATAGGCACATCGGCTGATCGATGACGTGCTCTTTCGATTTGACCTTCAATAAGTCGGGCTTCACCTTGTTCAGTGGGAAGGTGTTTTCTTTGACCTTATCGTCGGGACGAAGCCAAACGACCACGTTCTTCAGGCCGAGCGACTTGGCATCGACTTCGACATCCGTCGATGCCAATGTCTTGCCATCTTTGCAGCACGCCGGTTGATCCACGTGCCCTCTGAAATTGACCAACTCCGCCGCCGGAGCCTTATCGCCGTTCCACTTCACTTGGCCTTGGATCGTCACGTACTTCACGTCCGCATACGCGAAAGAGGCGAAGGCCATTAGCGTCGGGAGAACGAGCAAACATCGCATGGGCTTAGCTCCGGCTGTGTGTGCAAGCGACGGCAAGGAATCGGGCACTCGATGGCGTTCGGAATTCAATCCCACCGACGAGCCACCGGGCTTGTCCCGGTGGTACCTGCGAATCGGTAGCTTCGACTAAGGCTTCGGCAATTCCAGTTTCACGGCGTCCATCTCCATCGTTTTCTTGTCGGCCTTCAAATCGACTGGGAAGCCCAGCAGGCCTTCTTTGCCTTTGTGGTAGCCGCCTTCGTGGTGATACACGACGCGCCATTTGCCGACGGGGGCGTCCTTGATTTCGAACTTGCCGTCTTTGTCGGTGATGGCGAAGTACGGATGGTCGAAAACGCGGACTTTGCCTTCCATCCATGTGTGGACGTTGCAGGCAACGCCGATAGGCGACTTTTGGGCTTCGAGCGGCTTGTCGAGTTTCTTCTGCGAACCGGCCGGGAGGTTGACGTTGAACGATTCGATATCACTACTGTAGTTCACGTTGTGCCCGATGCCGGCTGAGTTCTTGACGACCAAAGTATCGCCGGCGCGGGCCACGACGACCCGAGGCTCGAACTGGCACTTCGGTTGATCGATGACGTGTTCGACCGATTTCGGCTTGGCCAAATCCGGGTGGATCTTGTCGAGGGGGAAGGTATCGGCGCGCACGTTGGTGTCGGGCCGCAGCCAGACCATCACGTTCTTCACGCCCAGGCTCTTCGGATCGACTTCGACTTTATTCGACTCCAACGGCCCGGCTTTACAACAGACGGCTGCGTCGGTCTTGACGTCAACGATCACCGCAGCGGGGGCCTTGGCCTCGTTCCACTTAATCGTGCCTTTGATAGTCACGTATTTTTCATCGGCCCCGGCGGCGAATGCGCCGCAACCGAGGAATGTCGAAAGCAACAGCAGCGAACGCATGGGAGAAACTCCGGAAGAAACGTGGGCGAACCGGTGGGCACACCGTCATTATTCCCCGGTACGGGTGTCTTTGGCAACGTCGGTGGCGATTTTCTCGTCGGATGGCCCGACGGTTTCGCCCCGCACTCGCCGGTGGCCGACAGGCCCCGTCGTGCGGGCTGCGGCGTTGCGAACCACTGCGCCGACGAATTCGTCGTACGTCCAACCCACGGACGGCAAGCCTTCGTCGATCATCACACTCGTGATCGACGGGTTCGGATTCAGCTCGAGGACGTACACGTCCCCCGCTTCGGTGATGCGGGTATCGACCCGCGCATAATCCCGGCACTCCAGCAATTGGAACACTTTCTGCGAAGTCTCGTTCAGACGGCTCCGCACCGCCGCCGGCACCTTCGCCCCGACGACGACAGGTGCACCTTTGTACTCATCGCTGGTTTCGTCCCACTTCGCCGTGTAGGTATACACGGGCCACAGAGACTTCCCAGCCGTAGGCTCGAAGGCGATCTCGGAGAACGACAGCACCGTCGGCTCGTTCTTGCCGCCGAGGTCGGCGAGCGAGACTTGGATCTCGCGGCCCGCGATGTACCGCTCGACGAGGATCGCCCCGCCGTAGGTCTCGCGCACGTATTTCGCGCGCGCCCGCAGTTCGGCTTCGTCCGACACGACCGAGCCTTGATCGATGCCGACGCTGGCGTCCTCGGCCGCCGGTTTCACGATGAGCGGCCAACCGAGGTGCAGGGGCAATTTGGTGCCGTCGTCCCAGACGGCGAACTCGGGCGTTCGGATGCCGGCCGCCTGGAAGAGCTGTTTGGCGAGCACTTTATTCCGGGCGATCCCGAGCGTCGTGGAGGGGCAACCGGTGTAGGGGAGCCGCAGCCATTCGAGCAAGCCGGTGAAGTAGACCTCCGTGATAGAAAAGTCGGCGTTGCCCTCGTAGAGGTTGAAGACGACGTCGAAATCGCGCAGCATCAGGCGTGCGAGAAGCGCGGGGACATCGTCGGTGGCGCCGAAGGAGGCGTTGGGGATGCCGAGGGTCGTCAGGCTCTCGCGGACGATCTTCGCGGAGTAGAGGACGTCCGACTCCGAGCCGTAGTCCGGGTGGTCCGGGGGGAGCACCGGTTCGTTGTAGACGATGAGGACGCGCGGATCGATCATAAGGTCGGCTGCGGGAGTGATCGGACGGTGGCGAGTCTAGCTTACGCTAATATTGCCGCCTTGGAATCGAGGTCGGGGGGGGTCATTGGGGCAGTTTACGGGAATCGCTAGGATCATCGCATGGCCCCTCTGCGCCGAATCTGGCTCTTCCTCCCCGCGGGCCTGCTGTTCGCGTCGGATGTGACCTTCACCCTCTACGGTCAGCCGACCACCTATTGGGCTGGCGATACCGCGGCCGCCAACGAAGCCAATCCGCTCGCTTACCATCTGCTCGCCGCCAGCCCGTGGCTGTTCTGGGGAATGTCCGCGCTGTGGCTTGCGGTCCTCGGTGTGGTCATCGTGAAGTGGACGAGCCGATGGAGTAGTGCGGTGGCCATGGGCATCGCCTTCGCGCACACGCTGGGCGGGGCGAGTTGGCTACTGCGCTCGGGCGACTGGGGCTTGGCCATCGCCGGAGTGTACTTGGTCTTCGCGGCGCAGTTCAGCTTTTGGTGCTGGGGGAAAGGATTGGATTATCAGTGAATGAGAGAAGTAACCTCAAAACGGGCTGTTGTTGATTGCCAAGGATGATCGTTCTGTTGAATCACTCGATCTCCGTAATCGGCACAGTCGTATGTCGTACTGGCAATCCGATTCTCCGTAAAGTGAACTGGCGAGTGTTCGCGAAACCGATGAGCTGATGTAAAGGTACGATGGCTGTTTACTCGACTGACCGCGGTCGCCGATCGCATATGCATCAGTTGACTCAATTCGATTTGCATGACGCCATCGGTTAGTACGATCAATAACCAACGATTTTTAGCGATATTTGCGTCGACAGCTTCTAATGGCAATCTTCGAACCGAGATCGGAGTATTGCGCATGCCTCGGGGGGAGAGAAATCGATCGACAACGCCACCGATGGTATAAAGGGCTTTACTGGTCAGCAACATCAGGTGTCCGTTGGCGCATAGCAGTCGATAGGCGATGCCTTCGACGCCGGGGAGCTTTACAACGGTGGGGGGATTCGTTGTTAAAACGTCTTTAGATAATAGAATGCCGCAATCCCGGCTGACAGCAGCAGCGGATGGTGTTCGAACATTTTCGCCCAAGGAGCAAACATCGACGATATCCACCCCCTTTTGACTCACGGAAGAGATGGTGCTAATCCCTGATAGATCAGTGCCGATAAAACCGCCTAGCCGTGCCGCGCACGCGACGATTTCACGTCCAGGCACGGGTAAATACACTGAATTGTAAAAATTAAGTTCTTGGCCTTCGGCTATCCCGAAAGAAGCCAAATCTTCTATGACCGCGCGCGGAGTGACGGTCATCAGCCCACTCCTGCCGGCGGGGGCGATAAAGCGTCCGGACGGAGTTGAAATAATGTTGTAGGCCCCGACCGGAATTTCCGAAGACTGACTGCGTCCTATCGCGGGATGTTCTGCGAGAAAGACAATTTCAGCGCGTGTGCTCAATGCCATCATTCCTTTAGAGAACGCAATTCCATTGATCGCCTCTCTAGAAGGAATTACCGATTGGCGAGTGATCATGGCGTTCCCGTCCGGTCCCATCATCAAAACTCGACCATCCTCAGATCCGAAACAAAATCCGTCGTACAATGGACAGTCACCGGCCCAAGAGACGTCGAAATCCTTGGTTTGAATCAAGCGTGAATTTACCACGGGCCCAAGGGATCCATTGCGGTCGACGGCGATCATGTGTGCTTCCCCTTCATCATCCGCTTGTGTTGGCGCCGCGTCATCAATCCCATCATGACCATCGCATCAAATACATGTTTGCCTGGCCGCTGCCGTTGCGATCCTTCGCTCAAAGGCCAACTCGGATAACCATGCCAGACTCCCGAGGTGGACAGCGGGAACTCGGCGACCTGTTCGAGTTTGGTTCCCAAATCCCGAAGTTCCCCCGTCTCATCGGGAAGCACCCCGAAAAATCGACCCCCGTCATCGCGGAGGTCAAACAAATCAGCCAAATCGAACACTGCAAATTCTTCGTCCTTGGTCACGCACCAGCAAGCGTCCTTTGAGGTGCCTCCGCCGTGGTGCTTGTCGGTGAAAAGATAGCTCAACCCGCGATTCCGTGTCATTGCGCCATGGAGCGTATCCGCCATCCGATGCCCTTCCCAACAATTGTGAACAACGACATTTTACCAGACTCTCCGCCTTGCCTACCCCAAAATCCCCTTCACCACCTTCCCGTGCACATCGGTCAGGCGGAAGTCGCGGCCCTGAAACTTGAACGTCAGCTTCTCGTGTTCGATCCCCAGCAGGTGCAGGATCGTCGCCTGCAAATCGTGGATGTGGACCTTATCCTTCACCGCGTTCATCGCCAGTTCGTCGGTTTCGCCGTAGCTGATGCCGGGCTTGACGCCGCCGCCCGCCATCCAGACCGTGAAACCGTAGGGGTGGTGATCCCGGCCCCATTTCTTGCGGTCGTCCAAGCTGCCTTGGATGAACGGCGTCCGGCCGAACTCGCCGCCCCAGACGACGAGCGTGTCGTCGAGCAACCCCAAGCGCTTGAGGTCCTTCACGAGCGCCGCGGAGGGTTGGTCGGTGTCCTTGGTCTGGTTGTAGAGTTCGGTCGTCAGGCTGTTGTGCTGGTCCCAGCCGGCGTGCATCAGTTGCACGCAGCGAACCCCGCGTTCGGCGAGGCGGCGGGCCATCAGGCAGTTGTAGGCGTAGCTGCCCGGCTCCTTCACCAGCGGGCCGTAGCTCTCGAGAACCTCCTTCGGTTCCTTGCTGAAGTCCGTCAGTTCCGGCACGCTCGTCTGCATCTTGAAGGCCATCTCGTACTGACTCATCCGCGTGGCGATTTCGGGGTCGCCGGCTTCCTTCAATTTGATGTCGTTGAGCTTGGCGAGGTCGTCGAGCACGCCGCGGCGCACTTCGGCCGAGACGCCCTTGGGGTTCTGCAAATAGAGCACGGGGTCGGCGCTATTGCGGAACTTCACGCCTTGGTACTTGCTCGGCAGGAAGCCGCTGCCCCAGTAGAAGTCGTAGAAGATCTGCCCGCACGACGTGCCCTTGCTGATGCTCGTCATCACGGCGTAGGCGGGAAGGTTCTCGTTCATGGAACCGAGGCCGTAGCTCATCCAGGCGCCGAGGCTCGGCCGGCCGGGGAGTTCGCCGCCCGTCAGCATGAAGCTGATGGCCGGGGCGTGGTTCACCTGTTCGGTGTGCATCGACTTCACGAAGCAGAGCTCGTCTGCGATTGCGGCGGTATGCGGCAGGAACTCGCTCACCCACGCCCCGGACTTGCCGCGCTGCTTGAAGGGTTCGACCGGTTGCAGCATGAGCTTGCCGGTGGCGTTGCCGGTCATGGTGCTGAAGCGCTTGTCGCCGAGGAACGACGCCGGGATCGGCTTGCCGTGCTGTTTGATGATCTCGGGTTTGTAGTCGAACAGATCGACGTGCGTCGGCGCGCCGTTCTGGAACAGGTAGATGACACGCTTCGCCTTCGGGGCGAAGTGCGGCACACCCGGCAACGCGCCGATCGGTTTGTCCGCCGCGAGGCCATCGCGGGATAGCAGCCCCGCGAGCGCGGCGGTGCCGAGGCCGGTGGCCGTGGCGCCGAAGAACTGGCGGCGGGTGAGTTGGTTCTGGTATTCGTGGATGGGGTGCATGATTGGTTCTCTCGGGGTATAATGCCTTCCACTCGTTCGGAGGAACATCGGCAATGCGATACACCGTCGTCCTGGAAGAATCCGAAGAAGGCTTCGCGGTCTCGGTTCCCGGCTTGCCCGGTTGTTTGACACAAGGAGCCACGGAGTCTGAGGCTTTGGAAAACGCTTCCATTGCCATCCGGGAGTGGCTCGAAGCCGTCGAGGAATTTGCCGCGGAAGCTGGCGGCCGGCGCATGTCCGTCGAGGTGGCCCAATGCCCAGCCTACCTGGTGTGAATCACCTCGATGCCGTGCGGGCTTTACAAAAAGCTGGGTTTGTCGTCATCCGGCAAGGCCGCCACATCATTCTGTCCGACGGTACGCGGTTCATCTCTATCCCCAGGCACAATCCGGTGAACTCGAACACAATGGGCGCGATGGTGCGAATCGCCGGACTCACCAACGAACAATTCCGCAAACTCCTCTGATCACTCCTTACTCAGCGCTTCGTCCGTGTTGAACATCAGATTGCACAGCGCCGCCCATGCCGCGAGTTCATCCGGTGCTAATTTCGCGTCCGGCTTGCTGGCGCCGATGGCGAGCAACTCCTTCGCGGCCTGCGGGTCCTTCTTGTATTGCCCCCGCAAGCGCGCGAGCGCCTCCAGTAGTATCTTCGCCTCGTCGGGTTTGGGCGCCCGCGTGAGGATCGTTTGGAATGCGACCGCGATTCGCTCCGCGTCGCTCCCCGGTTTCGTCAGCACCGATTGCGCCAGCGCCCTCCCGGCTTCGACGAAGGTCGTGTCGTTGAGCGTCAGCAGCGCGTGCAGCGGGGTGTTCGTGCGGCTCGACTTCACCGAGCAGACCAATCTTGGCGACACATCGAAGAACATGGTCGGGCCGACGATGCGGCGCCAGAAGGTGTAGACGCTGCGGCGGTACAGCCCTTCGCCGGTGTCGGGCGTGTACTGCTTGCCGCCGAAGGTCGCTTCCTCCCAGACGCCGCCGGGTTGGTACGGCTTCACCGGCGGGCCACCGGGTTTGTCGACGAGCAACCCACTGGCGGCGAGGGCTTGATCGCGGATCATCCACGACGGCAACCGATAGCGCGGAGCGCGTGCCAGCAGGCGGTTCTCCGGGTCGCGCTCGCGGAGTTCCTTCGTAGCGTTGGAACTCTGCCGATAGGTTGCGCTGAGCACAATCATCTTCACCAAGCGCTTGACATCCCATCCCGATTCGGCGAAGTCGACCGCGAGCCAATCCAATAGCTCCGGGTGGCTCGGGCGCTCGCCCTGCACGCCGAAGTCGTTGCTCGTTTTGACGAGGCCGGTGCCGAAGAACTGTTGCCAGAGGCGGTTGACCGCCACGCGGGCCGTCAGCGGGTGCTCCTTCGCCACGAGCCAATTCGCCAGCGCCAAGCGGTCGATCTTATCCGCCTTCAACGCCGGTAGCACGGCGGGCACGATGGGGCCGACCTTGGCGCCGGGCTTGTTGTACAGGCCCTTTTCGTAGATGAAGCTGTCGCGCGGCTTGGGCATGTCCTCCATCACCATGACGCGCGGAATGCTCCGCCGGATGCTCTCGCGCGCCTCGACCGCCTTGCCGAGTTCGGCGAGCTTGGCCGCGTACGGTTTGTCGGCGCCGAACTTCTTTTCGAGGGCGTCGATCTGCGCCTTGGTGCGATTGCCGGGGATCACC
>JBBRUN010000040.1:0-17216 GCA_038247765.1 Gemmatales bacterium
CGTCACGAGGTTCACGCGGACGTCGGTGCACTGGGCGGAAAGGATGGTGGCCACGAGCAGTTGGAACGGCGTCTCGAAATTCAACTCGATGGGTGCGGTCGGATAGAGGTTCGCCAATTCGGCGAGGACGAGCGGGACGCGTACTTTCGGCGACGGCATGCGGTAATTGTAGGTACGAAAAAGCGACCGGGGATACCGGTCGCATGGTTTCGACTGTGGAGTGCTGAGGGAATCACTCGGCTTTTTCAAGTTCCATATACGCCGAATCCTTATCCGTCGCCTTGGGAATTGCAACCGACTTCGGCCGATCTTTGCCATCTTTGACGAAGAGGACTTTCAGCCGCTTGCCATCCAGTTCGTACACCATCAATACGAGCGGAGGGCCCTTACCAGTCGGGGGTTTGACATCGAGCGCCTTGGGGCTGGCGGACGGGTCTAGCTTCACGATCTCGGCCGAGTCGGCTTTGCCGCCTTTCACTCCCACTGTGAGCGTCGTCCCGGCGAAGATTAGCGTCACGCCTTCCGTTTTCACTTCCTCCTCGGAGAGCATTCGCCCGGCTTCGGAAAGAGCCACGGCGTCATTTCCCTTGCAGTTTCTTCAGTTCGTCTGCATCGATCGCTTTGGAAATCACCGGCGGCTTGACGCTGCTGATCGGGGCCGGGGCCGAGACCAAGTCGCTCTTCTTCGGCTTCGGCACGACCGGAGCGACTTTGTCGAGTTCGCCGAGATCATCGCCGCCCGCCCGGGTGACCATCGCTTTGAGCAAGGCCGGGCTGATCGATTCGCGGATGACCCGCACCGAGCCATCGCCCATCAGCACGGTCGTACCGCGGACGCCGTCGGGCAGTTTCGAAACGTAGGGTTGCAGTGGTTTCTCGGCTTTTTCGTCGATGCCGGCGAGGGTCGCCCCACCGCCCGCGATCCACGGCCGTTGGTAACCGGGGGGCACTTGCATGAGGGCGATCGTGTTCGACAGGCCGTCGGTCACGTCTTCGGGGCGGCTCGTCCAATCGTATCCGTAGAGGCCCATCTTCTTTTGCGTGGCGGGGTTCTTCGGATCGTACCGCGCCGCGTCGAGGCCCAAGCCGGCGACGCCGATGTAGTTCGTCGCCCCGAGCATCCGCCCTTCGGCCAGTTCGTGAGTCGCGCGCCAAGCGCTCTGGTCGTAATACGGCACGAGGAATTCGGGCACCCATGCCTCGGCGGCCGGGAGGTTTTCTTTGGCGTACCAAGCGTGCTTCTTGTCTTGGATGCTCGTCCGCAACCCGGCTTTGCCGAGGAACGGTAAGAGTTCGGCGAAGAGGCTGACACGCTGTTCGGGCGGGTACGCGAGGCCATAACGCTCGGTGCGGACATCGCGCTCGAGGGCGCCCATCGGGAAACTGCCGCTGCCTTTGACGACTTTGTTCAGCGATTCGGCCAAGCTGAAAGCGTCGTTCTCGCCGGAGAGAACCGACATGCGGCCTTTCAATTGGGCCGTCATCCGACCGAGGCCCGGCATCAGGATCGATTGATAGGTCGATTCTTTCCATTCGATTTCGAATTGCACCGAGACGACGGTATCCGAAAGGGTAACATCGACGTGCGAACCGGTTTGCGTGCCGGTGCCCGGTTCAGTACCGGGGCCACCGGGAAACATCGGGTTGCCACCCGGGAACATCGGGTTGCCACCCGAGAACATCGGTGGTCCGCCTAACGATCCGGGACCACCCGGCGCCGGCAATGGCTGAACTTGGGCATCGTCGCCGGCTCGACCTCTCTGTTTGAGTGGAGCCGAGGCTTCGGGATCTTTGCCCCCGGGTGCGATCGGTCCGCCACCCGGCCCACCGGGCCCACCGGGGAACATCGGCCCCATCCCACCCGGCCCACCGGGGAACATCGGTCCGGTGCCCGGCTGCGACGGCCCTCCACCTTGGGTGTAGTCGTTAACCGCGACGGCTTCTTTCGTTTGCCGTGCGTACAGGAGTTTCAAAGCATTCAGAACGGGCATGACGTGTTCGCCGACCGATTTCTTGGCGTCGTCGTCGGTCAGGTATTCGAAGTAGCCCGTGGCGATCCCCTTGGTTTTATTCATCGCCGTGATGGCGAAACCGAGCAGTTTGACCTGCTGCATCCAGTTCACGAGGATCGTGTCGGGGAGTTCGGGCAGTCCGAGAGCCCGCAGGTCGATCTCGCTGAGGAACCGCTGTTCGACTTTCTGAACGTAAACGGCGGCCGGAGTGTCTTTGTCTTCATCTTCGAGAGTGTTCAGGGCCTTTTTCAGGTCGGGGTCGATGGTGCGGAAGTACGGATTCGACGTGAAGCTTTTTCGCTTCGGCGGCGCCGGAGTTCCCGCGCCGGGAACCATCGGCCCGCCTTGACCGGGGAGGGTCCCCGGCATCGGTACCGGCCCACCTTGGCCGGGCAAGGTGGTAGGCATCGGAGCCGCCCCGCCTTGGCCGGGGAGGGGCGCGGGCCTGGGAACTTGGGCTTCCTCGTCTTTACCGCCCGGTGGGATCGGTCTACCCATTGGTCCCATCGGTCCCCCCATCGGGAACATGCCCATCGGTCCCATCGGTCCGCCCATTGGGTTCGGGCTGACTACCGGAGGAGCAGAAGGTGGCGGCAGCACGAACTCGGATTTAAACGGCGGCAAACCGTCTTCTTTGAGGTCGCTCAAGAAGCGTTCCATCAAGGTCGCGTCGGCCAGCACGATGGTTTGCGAATCGTAAACGTTCATCGCCAGTTTGCGGTCGTCGGCTTTGGCTTTCGGTTTGGCCGATTTGCCCTCCATGCCGAGAACGGAACCGAGCGACAGCGACTTGGAGATCGCCGTGAGGAACGCGTTCGATTTCAACAGGTAAAACTCTCGGCCTTTCACGACGTTGTCTTTCGGGCTTTCGAGATTCAAGCGCTTCAGCATCTCGTCGGTGTCGAGCGCGCCCTTGGTGCGAAGAATCGCGAAGACGTCTTTGTCCGGCCCGACATAGCAGTGGAGAATTTCTTCGAGATCCGAGGCATCGAACGTCATCGACGTCAGGAAGAGGTGTTTGGTCGCGCGGTCGAAAACCGATTCGTACAGCGGAGTCCGCGCCAGCTCGTCCATGTGGAGATGCCAGACGCTGACGGCTTCGCCCGGCAGCAGATTCGTGATTTCTTTCAACCCGCTGGGCCGCGGTTTCTTTTTCGGTTTCGAGCCGACGGGTGGCGTTGGCGTCTCGGGACTCTCGGTCCCGGGGCCGGCGGGATTATCCGGGCCGGAGCCTGGGTTGGCAGGTGGCGGGACGTTATTGTTATTGCCATTGTTCGCGACGGGCGGAGTCGGCTTCTTATCGTCGCCGCCGAGGACGAGCACGGCGCCGAGCGCCAAACCGCCCAGAGCGAGGATGCCAAGCACGGCGCCGATCAGCACCATCTTGTTGCCCGATTTCTTCTTGGCTCCCTTGCCGCCCTTCGGCGTCGGGGTTTCGTCGTCGCCATCTTCATCTTCGTCCACGTCGGGTACGGTGAAGCGGTACTTGCACTTGGGGCACTCGGTTTTCTGGCCGATTTGTGACGAGCTGCGGATGACGATTTCCGTCTCGCACTTCGGGCAGTCGAGTTTGAATTTGATGTTCGCCATGGTCTCTCCGAGCCGCCCAGTGGAAGCGTGGCTACGAACCCGATCGATCGTGTGAAACTACTGTACCGCGCGGTGGCGGAGGTTGGCAAAGCCAAAACGCTCCGAAGTTACGGGGAACCCGTCACCCGGCGCGTCCGAAACGACAAGGTCACTTCTTTTCCGCGACGGCGATCTTGAACGGCGCGCTGGTCACGACCACCGTGCCGAAGCCGTCGTTGGCTTCCGAATCCTTCGGGGCCGGGCTGACGGCGGTCTTCCAGCTGGCGATGAGTTCGTACTTGCCGGGGGCCGTCCAATACGTGTATTTCGACGCCCCGCGAAAACCGCTGGTGAGGGCCGTGAGCGTGAATTCGATGCTCTTGCCGGCCTCGAGGTCGACTTCCATCGGCAAGCGAAAATCGGTGGTGAAGGCGAGATTCGGGGCCGCCATCATCGCGCCTTGGCCTTTCAATTCGAGTTCGAGCACGACCGAGTCGCCCCCCTTGTGGATCTTGATCGCTTTGTCGGAGGTGTTCTTCACGGTCAGTTTCAATTCGACCTTCGGGGCCGCCGGCATCCGGCCGCCTTTCGTCTTGGCGTCTTCGATCATTTTGGCGAATTCTTCGCTCGTCTTGCCGCCGAGGTCGAGCGTATACTTGGCTTCGCCGGTGATCGTCAATTCCAGCGGTGCCCCGGCCGGCTTCACGCTGCCCGAGGGTTTCTTGTCTTCGGCCCGAGCACCTGCGGCAACGGCCGAAGCGAGGCTCAAACTCAAAGCGAAGTGGCACAGTCCGCGCATCGATGCATCTCCGTGGGGCCAATGGAACTGACCGCACGAATCTCGTACGGTCATACCCTTACGACGAGACAAAGTATCCGTGAGATTGCGCAATTTCGGTTCGTCAGAGCCGGACGCCGTTAGTCTTTCATCCCCGCGTTCAGCAGTTTCTCCAATTCGCTCGTTTGCTTCTCGACGTCTTTGAAATGCTCGGGCCATTTCTGCGCCCGCAACTTCCGCAAGTTGTCGCCGGCTTTGGCCCAGTCTTTCTCGTGGAGCTGCGCCGCGGCCAATTTCAGCAACCCGGTCGGTTCGAGTTTGCGGAACTCGGCGACGCGCTCCCAATGACTGATGGCCTCGGGCCAGCGGTTCTGCTTCTCGCGGATTTCCGCCAGCGCGGTGTGGCTCTCCGATTCGTTCGGCTGCATTTCCACGGTGCTCGTGTTGGCCCGCTCGGCCTCGGCAGGTCGTTTCAGATCGGCGAGCCGCCGGCCGAGATCGGCGAAGAGTTTGAGCTCCCGGCGGGAGAGTTCGACCGCGTCGTACAGTTGCTGCACCGCACCTTCCTTGTCGCCGATGGCGTCGAAACAGGCGACGAGCAGTTCGTAAGTTTCGACATCGTTCGGCTGCAACTCGGAGGCGAGTCGCAATTGCGGAATCGCTGGAGCGTGCTCCTTCTTGCGAATGAGCGCTTGCCCGATGGCTTTGCGGACGACCGCACTTTGAAGCTTTTCAGCATCCAACCCGGCGATGAACTCGTCAAGCTTCGGGGCACCTACGAGTATGCGAACAAGGTGCTCGAGCGTCGCCTTCCGCTGCGTATGACCGGCCGGCCAGACGACGACGGCGGCAGTCGCCCGATCCACGGCGTCTTTGGTTTTGCCGAGGCCGGCGCAGGCATCGGCCGCGCCGAGTAAGTACTGGTGCAAGGTGCCATCGCCGACACCGCGGCCGGGGTGGGCCTTCTGATACTGCGGCAGCAGCACCTCGAAGTAGGCCACAGATTCGGCGAACAAGTGATTGTCCAGCGTGCTCCGGGCGAGCGTCGCCAAGATTCCCTCGTGCCAGCGGTCTTTCTCGTGGAAGAAGGCATCGGTCGCTTTCAACAGCGCCATCAATTCGGCTGGTTTTTCCGTTTTGAAATAGGCCCGCATCAACCCGGTGCGGTACGACAGCGTCTCGGGCCGACGCTCCACGAGATCCTGCAGCAGTGGGATCGACTCAGCGTGGCGATTCGTCCGGTGCAGAAGATCGACCAATTGGGATTCGCCCGATTCGGCCAAACGGTTGTCGGCGTGAGCCGCGAAGAGCACTTCGATGGCACGCTTCTCCATGGCCAAGCCGTAGAAGAAGTAGTTCGCGATGTACTCCACCGTGCCGCTCGACGCTCGGCGTTCGACGAGGATCTCCTCCGCGACCTTGGCGAATTCGGCGGCGCTCTCGGCCCAATAATGACCGTCGTTGCGGGTGTAGATTCCGCGGCGCTCGCCGTGGCGGCTGAGGAGTTCGCGGCGCAATTCGGCCAGCACGAACTTGAGGAAGCGGGGTTTCTGAGCGCCGAGATCCTTGGCTTCGAGCCGCCAGTCGCCGAGCCGGCCGCTGTACAGGCCCCACGAAGTCTGATTCTGGTAGTTCATCCATGTTGGTTCGCTTTCGGTGCGGTCGAGCAAGAATGCGATGCCGTCGAGCGGGCCGGATATATCTCGGATTGCCCCGGCCACTTCGCCGATGACGCCGTCATAATTCGCTCCGTAGTCTTTCAGTAGTGCGGGCAGACGCTCGGAGGCGAACGCTTTCAAGTCGGCGGCGGCCGAGCCGATTTTCAGCCCGTGGGCCGTGCGGTAGACGTGGACGAGTTGACCGACGATGGCGAAGCGCCGGTTGACATCGGTCGTGGCGAGGTCGGTGAAGTGCTTCTTCTCGATGGCTTTGTAAAGTACGGGCCCGCGACCGAGGGAGACGTCTCCGCCGTGGATCAACGCTTGCAGATAGAGCCGATCCAGCCGTTGATCGAGCCACGCCCGCTGTTGGGTGTGAACCGGATGCTGGAGTTGTTCCAGCAGATTTTTCTCGCCGCGTTCGAACTGCTTGGCGCTCTCGGCGACGCCGATGAATTGGCCGAGCGCATCGTTCGCGGCGCTCGGCAACTTCCCGGCGTGCGCGGTTTCGTATTCCTTCAGCGCCGCTTCCAAAGTGTCCAACGCCGGTTGGGTCTGGCCGGCGGCGTTCAGCACGTTGGCCAGTTGATGGGCGATCCGGAGGCGGTCGATTGTCCCCGGCTTCGCTAGGCGGTGCAGGGCTTCTAGCTGACGCAGTTGTTCCTTGGCGAGTTCGACCGGGCCGATGTGCCCCAAGCCTGCCAAGAAATCGGCCATCAACTTCGGCTCGTCCGGCGACCACTCGCGTAGGAACCCGCGCTGAAGCGCGACGAGCGACTTGGCGAGGTGCGGGCCGGGTTGATTCTGCAACTCCGCCGCGCGGCGCTCGACGAGCACTTCCAAGAGATCGAGGGCCCGGAGGTCGATGGGGGTCTTGCGGGTCTCGCGGACCTTGGCGATGCGGGCGACGAGTTCATCGGCGGTCGCTTCGTCGCGGAGTTCGCCCAGCACACCGGCCAGCGATTGCAGGAACGGATAGACCGCACCGGCGCTGTGGCCGACGACGCCGTCGGGCAGTATCGACAGCAGCCGGAAGTCGCGCGAGGGTTCGTAATACTGTTGCAGGGAACTGAGGTAGTTCTGCGGGTATTCGCTCTTCTCGAATAAGATTTTAAAGATCGACAGCACGGCCGGATCGAGCTTCGATGTTCGCGGGTACTGGGTCAATTGCCGGTGGAGCGAGTATTCATCGGTGGTGCCGTACAGGGCCGCGGTGGCTTTCTCCGATTGCTCGCGGCGGTTCTCGACGAGGTACCAATCGGCCAAGCTCCGGAAAGCGGCGGGTGTCAGTTCGTCCGCGGCCTCCACCGCTTCGAAGAGTTTGATCGCCTCCGCGAGCTTCCCCTGCTCGGCTAACAAGTATCCGAGCGCCACGCGCCAGCGGTTCTCCGGGTCGGTGGCCGCGATCCATTTCTGCAACTCGGGTTCCAACTCCTTCGATCGATCGAGCGCGATGAACAGTCGGTACTTCTCAGACTTCCATTTGGATTCGTCGGCCTCCGCGGCGATTTGTTGATCGACATATTTCACGACTCGTTCGATCAGCCCTGGTGCGGCCTCTTTCCGCGCCGCGAGGTTCATGAGCGTCAGGTAAGCGCGCTCGCGGAGCGCGCCATCGATGCGGGTGCTATCGTCATCGGCGCTCTTGGGTGCGGCCGTATCGAGGATGGCCCAACATTCTGTGGCGATCGCCGGGAGGTCGCGTTCGAGCTGTATTTCCAGCCAGATTCGTTCGATGCCGAGCCACAAAGCGAACGGCTTCGCCTGCTTGGTGGCTTCCGCGCGGAGGCGTTCGGACAATCCTTCGCGGGCTAGTTTGCGCAGCTCGGCCTGCTTCTTCGTCAAGTCGGTGCGCGGCAGCTTCTCCGGGTGCTCGACCTTTTTCAGTTCGGCTTGGTAGCGCGCTTCGACCATCGCATCGGTGACGCGGTGCAGTGCCGCGAGGCGCGACACCAACCCGTTCGCCGGTTCGTCGGGTTGCGCCAGGTTGTCGAGCATGAAGAAAAGTTCGTCTTCAAGCTCGGCTTCCCACGGTTGCGACAGCAGCGCGTCGAAGAGATACTGCGCGTACTCCCGGCGATACTCGTCGGTCGCAGCGTTCCATTGAACTCGGCGGAACGCCGTGACTCCGTCTTCGCTAGTGCGTTCGAGAATGCTGATCAGCGTTTGCCCGAGGCGATGCCGGGAGTGGGCGTCCTTCTCGGCGTCCCAACGTTTGCGGAGTTCGGTGGCAATCGCTTTCCAATCGCCGACTTTTAGGACGCCTTGGTCGCGGATCCAGTTCACATGCCGGGCCATCCGTTCGGCGGATCGGCTGCCGAGATCGGCGAGGAGTTCCTTGGCCAACGTCTTGAAGACGGTGCGACCCGTTTCGGTCTGGGAGAATCGCGATTGCAAAATCTTGTCGACGATGTCGTTCGAGTCCTCGCCGATAGCGAAGAAGAGCACGGTCTCCGCGAGGGCCGGGAGCCAGCGTTCGTCGAGTCGGTTCGTGTTGAAGTCGTACCCTTGGCCGAGGGCAAACGCGACGGCGGCATTGAACCGCGCGGCCGTCGGCCGGGGGAGTTCGCCTTTCACGCGGCCGTCCCGCAGCCAATCGGCTACTAACTCCTCGGCCTTCACGGCGCGGTTGCAGCGCACGAGCGCGGTGAGGTACTGCGAATAGGGCCAATCGAGATGCGGATTCGACTCGATCCACTTCGCCAAGAAGTCGGCCCACTCGCGCTGGCGGCCTTGGCTTTGGAGCATCTCGGCATATTGGCTCCGCAATGGATTGTCGTCGTCGCGGTTCCATTTCCGTTTGAGCGCCCCATCGAGCCAAGCGTAGGCCGCGTCGAATTCCCCGGCGATTACCAAGTACTGGGCGTACTTCTGTTGAAGACCGGCGTCGCTCGGATACTCGATGGCGAGCGACTTCGACAACGCCAGCGCCACTTCAGCTTGCCCGGAATGATGGAGCAACGACACCCGCTGGCTCCGCCAGCCTTTGACCGCGTGCAAGTGAGCCGGTTGATCTTGGAAGACTTTCTCAAGGGAACCCCAAAGTGCGAGTTGCTCATTCGTCGCCAGTAGTTGTTGGGCCTGATTGAACAGCGCGTTCGCCAAGAAGTACGCGTTGGCCTTCGCCGCCGCGTCGCCGCCGGGGGCGATGGCGCCGGCCGCGTTCATCATCCGTTTCCGCCATTCTTCGTGCTGCCGGCTGGCTTGCAGGTAACCGAGGGCCAACCAGCCCATGCCGGGCTTTCCGGTGGCGAGGCGCTGGCAATCGGCGAGGTGCTCCGCGGCCCGCGCCCATTGCTGGGTGCTGGCGAAGTGCAACGTCAGCAAGACGCGGTCGTCGAAGGTCGCTTTGTTCGCGGCGACTGCCGCCTTCGCTTCGGCGAGCTTCGGCAACGGTTGCTTCAGGAATATCACGCGGTCTTTCGCTGCGAGTTCCTTGGCAATTTGTCCGGCGATTTCCCCGGCTGGTTGTTCAACGATCGTCTGCGTGGTCAGTGCGGTCCGTTTGCCTTCGGCGTCGAGCGTCTCGATCTTCCGCGCCCACCACGACCCCGCGACTTCGGCGAAGTCGTCGAACTTCGTGATCGATTGCACCTTTCCTTTGTGGCGCGTTTCGCGGCTGAGCACCACGTTCCGGGCCGTGTCGATGATGTACCGCACTTCGTACTGGCGGTCGTTATGGTGAATCAGAATCAACAGGGCTCGATCTTTGGCGATCACTTCGACCGTCGGCGTATAGTTCGCGTAAGCGATGTGGATCCCCGCGAGCGAATCGTCGTAGAGTTCCAGCGGTGGCCTTTGCAGGTCGAAGGAGTTGGACGCGCGAACGCGGCCGAGTTGGTACGCGGTGTTGATTTCGCCGAGTTCCTTCGCATCGCACCATTGCACCGTCACGGGGCCGGTCGAAGGGATCGAGCGCGTCAGCCATGCGGTCGGTGTCACCAATTCCACGCGGTTCGTACTGTAGGCGAGCGAGCCGACGTTGAAGGATTCGGAAGTACGGTTGATGGCCAGGCCGCCCTTGTGCTGGGCGAGTTTGTCTCGGCGGAGCAAGCCTTTCGACAGTGCGAGCGCCGGTGCGGGCCAGGTCGATTTCGGATCTTTCCAAGCCGTGGCCGGTGGCGGGAGCTGCGGGAACAGACCGAGCCAGTTCAAACCGCCGCGTTGACTCGCATGGAAATAGAGGTGCTTTTCGACAGCGTCGAGGGATTCGGTTTCATTGATGATGAAGGGGACTCCATTGACGTTGGAGTAGTAGCCATCTCGTGCAGCGAGCCCCGGTAGTTTGTCGCGGGTGAATCCGCCATGCGGATCGTCATCCGACACTGGCGAAGGACCATCTTCGGACCAATGGCGCCTCCACGGTGTCGAATCGCTAAGAGACTCGGATTTCGGCTCGTTTATCGCCTTCAAGTAGAATTCTTCCAGTCCATTTGGCGCTGGCGGCACCCCCGGAATCGCGTTGTCCCAATCATCAATGTAGCCGAGTGGAAGATCGCTTCGCAGACCCAACTGCCACGCGGCGAATCCCTTCTCTCTGAATTCCCCGAGCCTGCCCTTAGGACCATCCGGCAGAGAGGAAGTTCCCGCTGGTTCGTTATGGCATTCCAGAATATCGAACCTTTGGGCATCCCGTCCCATCGTTTGCAACCGGGCGAGCACGTCCCGCCGCAAAGCCGTGCGGTAGTCGCCGGCCAGGCGCATCTGCTTCTGCTTCAGTTCGAAGGCGGCGCTCTCGCGGCCGGTGGCGAAGAACGTCTCACCGTCGCGCATTTTGAACAACCGCTTCACGGCGAAGCGCTCGCGGTCGGCGTCGGACTCCAGCACCAGCAGCGACGTGTACGGCGTGATGATGTTGAACTCTTCGCTCAGCGCGATGATGTCTTGCCGGATCTTCGACGACGTGCCCTGTTCGAGCAATTTGTCGAGGTGCATCCGCGCCCAAAGCCTCGGGATGAAGGAGTTCCCCGCCTCGGCGTCCTTCAGCGAGAACTTGGAAACGTAGCGCACCGGTTTGCCGGCGAGCGTGCCCGACACGACGATTTCCCCCTGCTGATCCTTGCCTTCAGGGAGGTAGCGGCCGAGCAGTATCTGCTGCGAACCGGCGGCGACGTTGGGCAGTTCCTCCGGGTAAACACGGGCCGTGCGGACGCCGGTGATTTCCACCTTCAAGTTCCGCAGCGCCGGCGTCGCGATCTCGGTGAGCAGTTCCGCGACGATGGTCTGCGCCCCTTGTTCACCCGAGACGCGTCGCAGCGAGCCAGCGCCGAGCGATGCGATTGTTTTCATCGCGGTCGGCTCATAGCTACTGCCCAGCGCGATGGCGTGGAACGTCCCCGGTTTCCCCTCGTTGAGTTTGGCGAGTCGTTTACTAAACGCGACCGCATCGGCGTCGCCGTGCGTGGAAATGCCGTCGCCGAGGTAAATGGCGTGCGTGCCCGGTTCGCACTTGGCGATGGCCGAGGCGAAGGCTTTGTCCAAGTTGGTCCAGCCGAGCGAGACCCGCTTGGCCAATGAATCGCGAATGCTGGCGATGTTCTCCGCGGTCGCCGGGACGGGCTTCTCGAAAATCCAATCGCAGTTCACATCGCACGCCGCGACGTTGATGCTGTCCTTCGGCGTGAGCGCCCCGAGCAGCGATGCGATCAGCGCGTTCTGCGTCGCGCGTTGCCCGCGATCCATCGACGCCGACGTATCGGCGAGCAGCAGCAATTTCAGCGGATCACCGTTGGGAATCAGCGGTCGTTCCCACGCGCCGGTGCCGCCGGGCGGGGCGAGTTGCACGAGGAAGTAGCCGTCGCCGCCGCGTTGATGCGGGATGACGACGACATCCGCCGGCCGCGCACCGAGTTCGACGACCGCCTCGAAATCCCGCGTCGGCGTGTACTCTTGAGCCGCGAATTCAACGTGCCCGGAGTGCTCGGTCTTCGCGAGGCGCGTGTCGTGCGTCGGCGAAGTCACGTTCGCCAAGCCCGTCGCGGAGTGGATCTTCACGTCGATCTTCAGATCGCGCAGCGGGTGCTGCTTCAGCAGTTCGCTTTGCAGGGCGTAGCTGTAGCGGTACTTGTTCCCCTTCATCGGCAGCACTTGCGTGTACGAAATCTTGATGCGCTTCTCGGAGCGGGCCGGGATCGGGTAGACGCGGGCTTTGAAGATGTTGCCGCCGGCCCATTCGAGCAGGCCGGGATCCCGTTTCTCGCGCAGGATCGTCTCGTAGATTTCGCGGGCCCGCTGTTTCTCGACGACGTCCGCTTCGACGAGTTTATCGCCGATCCACATGCCGAAGCCGGAGATCGACGCGTCCGCCGGGAGCGGGAAATGGAAGACGCCTTCGAGCACGGCATCGGTGCGGTTGACGAACGATTCTTCGACGATGGTGCGGGCGATTTGATCGCGGATATCGACCGTGACGTGGTGATAACCCACTGTCAGTGGCACGTTCCGGCCATCGACGGTGGCGATCAACGACCCGAGCGACTCGGCGGTGGACGTGCCTTTGAAACCCTGCAGCCAAAGGGGATCTTTGTCGATAAGGACGAGTTTGTCTTTCTCGATACGGACGAACTGCCGGCCGGCGATCTTCATCAGCTGCTTGTCCGGCCCGTGCAATTCCACGGTCTCACCGCCTGCGGGGTGAATCTCGAGTTCCCCGGCCAACAGCGTGAGTTCGTTCGCCTTGACGAGTTCGACCGTCGAATGCGGGCCGACGATCACCGTGGTCGCGGGGAGTAATTTCAGAGCCACGGCGTTCGCGCCGCGCGAATCGGTGCGGAGCCAGTCGCCCGGTTTCAACACGAGCTGCGGTTGCGCCGGCGACCAGCGCTCGGCGAGCACCGGCTTCACGCCGACGACGCCTTGCGCGTCGGTGACTTTGCCGATGCGGCCATCGTCGGTGAGCTTGTCGCTCAGCGCGAATTTATCTTCGGGTGTCGGTTCCGGCGCCGGCGCGCGGTTGATCCGCACGATCCAATTCGCGAAGACGACGCCGACGACGAGCAGCGCCGCTACGGCGGCGACCCAACGGAGCGAGGAGAGGTTCATGGTTCGTTTTCGTGGGTGAGTGGTGGCAGTGCCTGCTTGAAACGCGGCGGTGGAGCGTTCGCGCAGTGCGGCGAGGAACGCGCGATCCGGCGGCGGTGCGTCGCGGTCGAGCGTGCTCAGCAGAGTTTTCGTTTCGTCGTCGTCGGGCGGATTTTCAGTGGCGTTCACGGGTCGCCTCAGGTTCGGGTTGGTTCGGCGATCTTGCGGAAGGCGGTGCGGAACGCCGCGCGGGCGCGGGCCAGCTTCGACCGCACGGCCGTGGGCGTCGTGCGATCGCGGCTCGCGATCCCTTCGACCGATTCGCCGTCGGAGTATTTCGCGGTCAGCAGTTCGCTGTAGTCGCCGGGGATTGCTTCGAGAGCCGTGCGCACTTGCGCGGCGAGCTCGGCGGTTTCGAGTGGCTCGGTTTCTTCGGGTTGCCTCGTCGGCCGTTGCTTCCAGCGGTCGTGCCGTTGGCGGTTGCGGAAGTGCAGCGAAACCTGCGTCCGCGCGATTCCCCACAGCCATTGCCACGGGGAGCCTTTCGCTTCGTCGTAGTTCCGCGCCGACTTCGCCGCGGCGAGCATCGTCTCTTGCACGACATCCGCGACATCGGCCGGGTGCGGCCCCAAGCGGCGCGCGACCTCGCGCCAGAGGCGCTCGGCGAGAGCGTCGTACAATTGCCGCCACGCGTCCGGGTCGCCGCGCCGCAATCCCGCGATCGCGGCTCGGGCCTGCTGGTCATCCATGGCTCGGGCCGCCGAAGGGGAGAATGGCCCACACCATCCTTATTGGCGCCCGCCTCGCGAAATGCACCGCGGAATTGTCGGAATCACTTCTTCTGCGCCCGCACCCAGGCGAGGCCGGGGCTATCGACGCGGAAGCTCACGACGCGGTTGAACTCGACTTCAGTCACGTACGCCGTCCGGCCGTCCGGGCCGCCGAAACAGATATTGCTCGGTTTCTGACCCAACACGGCGATCTCCTGCAACACCTTCCCCTCGGGCGAGAGCTTGACCACGGTACCGGCGCCGTAACGCGTGATGTAGAGGTTGCCGTCGCCGTCGCAGCGCATCCCGTCGAAACCGTGATCGTCGAACTTTTTCAGGAGTTTTTTCTCGCCGAGGGTGCCGTCGTCTTTGACGGCGAACTTCCAGACGTTGCGTTGGACGCTTTCGTTGACGTACAGAATCTTCCCGTCCGGGCTGACATCGATGCCGTTGGTCGTGCCCATGTCGCCGGCGACTTTGGCGACTTTGCCGTCGGTGCCGATCTTCCAGAGTTGGCCCGTGCCCTTGGCCCAACTCGGGTCGCTGGCGTAGAGGGTGCCGTTCGGTGCGATAGCCAAATCGTTCGGTTGGTTCATCCTCGGTTCGTGGGCGAAGACTTCGATCTTCTTCGTTTTCCTGTCGATCTTCAACACGTTGTGCCCGGTGTAATCGGCGACGTACATCGACCCGTTCTTGTCGAACACGATCCCGTTGCCGACGGATTGATCGGGCAGTTCCACGAAGACTTCAATCTTACCCGCGGGCGTGATCTTGGCGATATCGCCGTTCTTTTTGGGGCCGTCGCCGTTCCGCTTCCAATTGACGACGTACAAGTTCCCGTCCGCATCGCAGCAGGGCCCTTCGATGCCCGGCGTGAAGCTGTTCTTGTCGGTGAACGGCTTCGCGGTGAAGGGTTCGTCTTTCTCAGCCGCCAAAAGTGAGACGGGCGTGCAGATGGCGGAAATGAGCAGAAGTGCGGTACGGAGCATGGTACGAACCTGGGTGGGGTGGATCGCGGTCGAACGCCATCATACCCCATCCGGCCGGCCGCGCTCAATCGATGCGGACTTTCGCGCCGAAGTTGCGCTCTTGCTTGCTGATGAAATATGTCGCGCAGGCGGCGTCGATCAAGTCCGGGCTGAAGTTCACCCGCTCCATGTTGTACTTCGCGATCGACTGCATCTGGTCGAGGATGTCGCGCGGTTGGCACATCCTGAAGGGACGCGAACTCGGCCGGTACCATTTCTCCACGAGGTAATCCACGCCGCTCGGGTCGTACTCCACGCGCTTCCCCTTGCACACCAGTTCCCAAATCTTGCGGTACTGCTCCTCGGTCGGGTCGCGGATTTCGATCTTGAATTTGATCCGCCTCAGGAACGCTTCGTCCGCCAATTGCGTCGGGTCGAGGTTCGTGCTGAAGATCAAAATCTGGTCGAACGGCACTTCCATCTTGGTGCCGGTCGTCGTCGTCAGGTAGTCGTATTTCTTTTCCAACGGCACGATCCACCGGTTCAGCAAATCCATGGCCCGCACTTGCTGCCGGCCGAAGTCATCGATCATGAAGATGCCGCCGTTGGCCTTCATTTGCAGGGGCGCTTCGTAGAACTTGCCCACGTCGTTGAACTTCAAATCGAGCATCGGCAGAGTCAGCTCGCCGCCGACGACGATCGTCGGCCGCTTGATGCGGATGTAGCGTTTGTCGTAGGTCACGCCCTTCTTCAGCAGGCTGTCCATCCCGTTGCTCTCGGGGATGATCAGCGACTCGACCTCCTTCGCCGGCGTGTGGATGATCGGGTCGTACACCTTGATGACCTGCCCGTTCGCGATGATCGCATACGGGATGAAAATCGAATCGCCCATCAATCGCGTGATGCGCTCGGCGACGCTGGTTTTGCCGTTGCCGGGGTAGCCGAAGAAGAAGATCGACGACGCCGAGTTGATGGCCGGGCCGATTTCGTTGAAGGCGTCTTCCGAAATCACGAGGTCTTCGAACGCCTTGCGGATGCTCCGCCGCGTCACGATCAGGTTCTTCACCGTCTGCGCGTGCACCGACTCCACGTAGTCCGCGAAGGGCACCGGCATGGGGCCGGAGTAATTCGTTTTGTCGGTCGCTTCCGGTAGCGCGGCCGTCCCCTTCGGCGGCTTGATTTCGTAAACGAAACTCGAATCGCCACCGCCGCCGCGCTGGGAGATGATGTCGATCAGCATCTGCTTCCGCATTTGCTGGAGCACGGGGTTGAGCACCGTGAACGGCAGGGCCATCTCGGTCGAAAGCTCGCCGCCGGTGATCTGCCCGCGGGTGAAGAGCATCCGCAAAACGCTCTCGAACAGGAACGAACTCTCGATGCCCAAGTCTTCCCAAGTCGTCGGGTTCCGCGGCAAGAACGGATTCCCCGAATTCGGGGTATCGTCCTCGCTCGGCGGCGGATCGCCCAAGAGGGTCACACCATCGAGGCTGCCGTAGCGCGCGGCGTCCGCCAACAAGCTATCGTAATGGAGTTTGTGGAGCGTCAGATGCTTCACGGCTTCTTTGTCGCCGCGCGACTCGGCCTCGGCGAGGCCGTCGAGCACCGCCGGGCCGATGATGTACTTCACGCCTTCGATGTACATGTGGTGGGGGTATTCCCCCGGCCGGACGTAGCAATCCACGGGGTGCGCGTCCGTCTGCAACATCTGTTGGTAAAACTCGGGCGCGATGATGACGCGCATGAAACTACCCCTCCCGGAATCTTCCCGTGGAGGGAGCATAGAACACGGTTTGGCTATCTAGGATCCCGTAAGACGAACCACAGTGACATGGAGAAGAACAACAATAAAGGGTGAGGCTATCGCATTCGATGGCCCCACCCTCTCATGATTCACTCGATTCATGGCTTCTCAGTGCCTTTGTGGTCAGTCATCCTCCGGCACAGGTGCCGCGGTGTCGCCCTTCACCCGGAACAGCAACAGATTGCGGCCGTATTTGCGTTTGTCCCACAATTCCGAGTCGGGGAGTTCATCGAGCGGGAAACCGTCCTCGGCTTGCAAAATCAGTACGCTTTCGTCCGGGGCCTTGGCGAAGAGGGTCATCGTGAAGTCGAGAAATTCCTTCGCCTTAGCCGCGTCCAGATCCGGGAACGGCGGGCTGAGGAATATGTTCACCGGTACGCCGGCCGTGGGAATCCAACGCTCCGCCCAGCGGTAAGCGTCGGCCCGCAGCACTTGGGCTTTATCGTTGATGTCGAAGCGGTCGATTTCTTTCTGAATGGCCGTCGACTGCTTGGAGTCTCGCTCGATCAATCGTGCCGCGCTCGCCCCCCGGCTCACGGCTTCGATGCCGACGATGCCCGTGCCCGCGAAGAGGTCGTAGAAGATCCGCCCCGGCACGGCGTTACCCAAGATGCTGAAGAGCGCTTCGCGCACCATCTGC
>JBBRUN010000041.1:0-17199 GCA_038247765.1 Gemmatales bacterium
AGTAATTACAACGACTATTTATCTTCATACGCATCGAATTTGTAACCTTTAATTGCCAAGCAGTTGAGTTGATCTTGTTTCAGCTGGATCACTTCGGACGTAAGTATTTGGCCGGCATAGTCTGGGGAAACCCTCAAAAAGACTCACCGTCGCAAAAGGTGGGGGACTTCGCCAAAGTCATTTTCGTGCCGTTCACAACCGCGCGGAGGCTCCGAACACCTGCTAACCAAAAAATTGGGCTTGATTCCGTTGTCCGGAAGAATCAGGCTAGGCCGGAACAAGGATGTTCGATCATCGGCCGAGGAGTGCGCCGTGTCCGTCACCCAGTTAGCCCGCACGCTGACTCTCGAACAACTCAACCCGTCCGTCGGGCTGACCGCGATCGCTACGGGCTGGCATGCCGACGGGAATCGCGTCCAGTTCCGTTCCGGGGAACCGCTGGCGCCGGGTTGGTACCACCTCAAATTGCGGCTGAGATCCGCCGGGAACTTCACGATCCGCAAACGGGCCGAATTGGCCTTCGACGCGGCAGAGGGAAGCGGGAAGCCGATTTCCAAAGACGTGATGGCGTGGAACCGGCTGCTCGAAGAGCGATTCTTGCTCCATCTGCCACGGGAATCGGCCCGGATGACGCTGTCGCTGTTTCACATGGAAGGGGACTTCGACCTCGAGAAGTTCGAACTGACGCGGATCTCCGATTCGATGGTCGCGGTCGCAGCGTTCCAAGAGAAACTCCGGCTCATCAGCGCGTACAACTGCCTGAAGCCGGTTTTGAAGCGCGGCGCCGGACTGCTGCTACGCGGGAAGTTCCGGGCCTTCCGGGCCAAGGTTCTCAAAGGCTTGGCCGACAGCCGGGTGATGCGCGTCGGGGCGTATAAGGCGAACGAAGTCGACGCTTCGTGGTGGCGCCGGCACGCCCTCGCGCCCGAAGAGGCGGAGTCGATCCGCCGGGCCTGCGATGCAATGACCGCACCGCCGCCGATCGCGGTGCTGCTACTGGTCGATCCGAAGAAGTTCGATCAAGTGCGGATGGCGGCGCACTCCGTCCGCCGGCAGATTTACCCGCACTGGGAACTGCTGCTGGCGTGCAGCGGCCCGGCATGGTTGCAACCGCACTTGGCGATGCTGCTCGGCGATGACGACCGCGTGAAGATCGCCCGCGTCGACGAGGGCGACGGCCTCGGCGCCGCCATCGCGCAGTCGATCGCCGAGACCCCCTGCGACCGGGTCGTCGTGCTGCCGCCGGGAGTCGAACTCGCCGAGGGGGCGCTGTTCCACTTCGCCGAGGCGTTGAAGCACGACCCGGAGTTGGAATCGGCGTCGGGCAAAATCTACGACGGCTTGGAGAACCTGACGAACGAACCGACCGACGCGGCCCGGCTCTGGATGACGAGCACTTGGCGGCTCAGCGACACGCCGCCGGAATCGTTCATACCGACGGATGTCGCGGCGTGGGTGAACAAAGAATTGCAACCGTCGAAGAGCCACGCGCTGGAACCGATCCTCGCCTATCCGCTCGACGATAGCCCCTTAATTGACCGCGCCCGTGTCGGTACCGCGGCTCGCACGCGGCCGCAACGGCTCACCATCGCCGGGGATCTCCTCGGTATCTCGGGATGGGATCACGTCGTGTATTCCGTGCTGCGGGGCATGCCGTCATTCGGTGTGAAGTTCCGCCAGCACCCGGTCTCGAAGATTCGGCCGGAGTTGGTTCCACCGCAGTTTCTGCCGCCGATCCACGGACGGGCGCCGAATCAAAAGCAACTCGCGATCAGCCCGCCGTTCTTGGCGGATCGCTTCGAACCCGACGCGAATACGGCGCTGTTCACGATGTGGGAAACCGACGCGCTGCCGCCGTCGTGCGTCCGCACGCTCAACAAAACCGGCTTGGTGATCGTACCGAGCCAGTGGAGCGTCGATTGCTTTCGCCGATCGGGAGTCACCGTGCCGATGGAAGTCGCTCCGCTCGGGTGCGATCAACTCGTCTACAACGCCGATGGTTCGTTCCCCGAAATCTGCACATTCGGCACGGCGGGGGCCCTCGCCGCCGGCGGGGTCCGCAAGAATGCCCAACGGATGATCGACTTGTTCCGCGCCGCGTTCCCGGCCGAAGAGAACGTACGCTTACGGGTGAAGATTTCGCCGAGTTCCCCGGCCATCGAGACCTACGACGACGGCCGCATCGACGTGGTGCGGGCCGTGCTGCCGCACGCGGAACTGGCGAATTGGTACCGGTCGCTGACCGCGTATGTCAACGGTTCCTTCGGCGAAGGTTTCGGCTTGCACCTCATCGAAGCGATGGCCTGCGGCCGGCCGCTGATCACGTCGAATTACTCCGGCCTGACGGCGTTCTTCGAGCCGAGCCTCGGGTATGCCATCGATTACAAACTCGTGCCGGTGAAGAACGATATTTACATCGGCCAGTGGGCTGACCCATCGGACGATTCGATCGTGAAGGCGATGCACCGGGCGTTTGCGAACCAAGCCGAGGCCCGCGAACTCGGCGAGAAGTGCGCAGCCCGCGCCAAGAACTTCACTTGGAAGGCCGCCGGCCGGCAACTGCACGCGGCGCTGGTGAAGCACGGATTTCTCGTTGGCGGGATGAGGAGTACCCCATGAAAGTCGCCATCGTCATCCCCACCCTCGCCGATGGCGACGCCGTCGGCAACGACGCCCTCGGCATGGCCAAGCACATTCGCGGCCGCGGCATCGACGTGGAATTCTTCGTCACGCGCTCGCACATCGCCGAGCCGACCAAACTCATGCACGAGTTTGCCCGGTCGTTCCGCTCGCCGGACGACGTGGTGATTTACCACCATTCCATCGGCTTCGAGTCGGGCGTGAAGATCATCGAGTCGGCCCCGGCCCGGCGCAAAGCGGTGAAGTACCACAACGTGACGCCGCCGAAGTTCTTCAAAGAGTTGAACCCGGAAGTGGCCCAAGCTTGCGAAGACGGTATCGCCCAAGTCGGCCGGTTGGCGAAATCGAAAGCGATCCTCTGGGCCGATTCGCTTTACAACGGCGAGCACATCCGCGAATTCAAACCGGGCCGGGAATTCCATGAACTGCCGCCGTTCCACCACGCCGATCAGCTGCTGACGCTGGAGCCGGACTACCGGGCCGCGTCGGGCCTCGACGACTGGACGACGAACCTCTTGCTCATCGGGCGGGTGGTGCCGAACAAGAACATCCCGCTGGCGCTGGAGGCGTTCGCCGAATACCGTCGGCGCTTCAACCCGCATTCGCGGCTCGTGATCGTCGGCGATCAACCGATCCCGAATCACTCGGCCGAAGTCCACGCGATGATCGAGAAACTCGAGCTCGGCGGGCACGTGCTGATCACCGGGAAGGTGTCGGTGCCGCAGTTGAAGGCCCTCTACCTCACGGCCGATGTGCTTCTGGTCACGAGTTTGCACGAGGGTTTCTGTGTGCCGCTCGTCGAAGCGATGGGCTTGCGCGTGCCGGTGGTGGCCGTGCCGAACGCGGCGGTCGGCTATACGGGCGGCGATGCGGCCTTCTACGCCGAGGGCAATGCGGAGTCTTTGGCCGACCGCCTCGATGGCGTGTTGACCGACCCGGACGTGCGCGAACAGCATCTGCACGCCGGCTGGAAACGCTATCAAGAGAAGTTCACGAACGAGGCCATCGAAGCGAAGTTTGCGGGCTTGTTCGATGAGCTGTTGGCCGGGTGACCGCGGAGACACGCAAGCGTGGGTAAACTCGGTCGATACCTTCGATCTCGGTCGGCTTGGCTCAACGTGCTGCGGATCGCCATCGCCGTGGGGTTGATCGCGGCGCTCGCGGCGACGGGACGCCTCGGCCTCGCGCGCCTCGTCGAACTGCCGCTCTCGGGATCCCTGGCTCTGCTGACGGCGATCATTCTCGGATCGCTTTTCCTACCGGCCGTCCGGTGGTGGCTGCTGCTGCGGGCGCAGAGCGTCGGCGAACCCTTCGGCCGCGTGCTTTGGCTGACGTGGGCCGGCTACTTCGGATCGCTGCTCTTGCCGGGCGGGGCCGGCGGCGATGTGGCCCGCGGAATCTTGATCAACCGCCACCGCGAAGCGGGCCGGGCGCGAGCTTTGTCCACCGTGCTTGCCGACCGCGTTTTGGGGCTGTATTCGCTCTTGCTACTCGGGCTTCCCTCAATTCTCTGGCTTAGCTATTATGGCCCGCTCCCCCAAGGGGTCGCGGAAGTCGCCGCGGTCGTCGTCGCACTATTCCTCGGAGGAACGCTGGGAATTCTGGGCGTTCTCTGGCATCCGACGCGGCGGAGGGTGTTGTCAATCTTGCCGGGGGCCTGGCGCGAGGCGTGGAACCACTCGTGCGAAAACTACGCGGCGGCGAAGGGCGCGTTGGCCCTCTGCCTCGGATTATCGCTGATCAGTAACGGCCTCGTGCTGTTGTCGTTTTGGGCGGCGGGTGCGGTGCTCGATCAACCCGTGACCATGGAAGCGAGTTCGCTGGCGGGGGTCTTGGTGGTGATCGTGAATTGCCTGCCGATCAGCCCCGGCGGCATCGGCGTGGCGGAAGTGGCCGCGGATCGGATGTTCGCGGCGTTCGGCGTGGAACTCGGAGGTGCGATGATGGTGTTGATCCGGCTCATCAGCATCGCGTGGACGCTGCCGGGGGCGATCTCGCTCTTTTGGCCGGGCCGCGCGGCGACTGCGGAGGTCGTGGCGTGATCCCCTTCAACGACCTGCGCCCGCTGGTCACCAAATACCGCGCCGAAATCGACGCAGCCGTGGCCCGCGTGCTCGATCGGGGTTGGTTCATCCTCGGCCCCGAAGTCGATGCGTTCGAAGCCGAATTCGCCGCGTTCCACGGTTCCGGCCAACACGCCATCGCCGTGGCCAATGGCACCGACGCCATCGAACTCGCCCTGCGCGGCGCCGGCATCGGCCCCGGCGACGAAGTCATCACGACGCCGATGACCGCCGTGCCCACGGTGTGCGCCATCGAGCGTGCCGGTGCTATTCCCGTCTTCGCCGACATCGACCCGCTCACATGCAACATCAGCCCGGCGGCGATCCGCGCGTCGCTCACGCCGCGGACGCGGGCCGTGGTTCCCGTGCACTTGTACGGCCGGCCGGCGGACATGCCCGCGATCTCGGCCATCGCCCGCCCGGCCGGGTTGCTGGTGCTCGAAGATTGCGCCCAAGCGCACGGTGCAACCCTCGGCGGCAGAGTCGTCGGCACCTTCGGTGACATCGCCGCATTCAGCTTTTACCCGACGAAGAACCTCGGCGCCTTCGGCGACGGCGGCGCGATCCTGACCTCGGACGCCGCCATGGCCGAGCGCATCCGCCGCTTGCGGAACTACGGCCAAGCGAAGCAATACCAGCACTTGGAGCGCGGCATCAACAGCCGGCTCGACGACATTCAAACGGCGATCCTGCGCGTCTTGCTCGCGCATCTGCCGGATCACACTGCAGAGCGTCGCCGGATCGCCGGTGCCTATCGGAGTCACTTGGGGAATCGCTGCCTGCCGGAACCGGCGGCGGATATCGGCCACGTCTATCACCTGTTCGTGCTCCGCCATCCGCAGCGCGATGCGATGCGGAAGTGGATGGCGGATCACGGCGTCGGTTCGAGCGTCCATTATCCGCTGCCGGTTCACCTGCAACCGGCGTACGCCGACTTGAGTTACGGGCACGGCAGTCTGCCCGCCGCCGAAGCCGCTGCCCGCGAAGTGCTGTCGCTGCCGTTGTCCGTCGGCCTGAGCGCGGCGGATGTCGAAACCGTGTGCGCCGCGGTCGCGTCGTTCCCCGGCGGAGGGAGCCGATGACCGCATTCGACGGCGCCCGAATTCTGATCACCGGCGGTCTCGGCTTCATCGGGTCGAGCTTGGCGATCCGCCTCGTCGGGGCGGGCGCCCGCGTCACCGTCGTCGATGCGATGATCCCCGACTACGGCGGCAACCTCTTCAATATCGAGCCGGTGAAGGACCGCGTCGCGGTGAACTTCGGCGACATCTGCGACCGCCACGCCATGGATTGGCTCGTGCGCGGGCAGGATTTCGTCTTCCACCTCGCCGGGCAGGTCTCGCACATCAAGAGTATGACCGACCCGTTCCCGGACATCGAATACAACATCAAAGGCACGGCCGTGCTGATGGAGGCCCTGCGGCTCCACAACCCGAAGGCGCGGGTCATCTTCACCGGCACGCGCGGGCAGTACGGCAGCACCGTCCATTGCCCCGTGAACGAATTGGCCGCGACGAATCCGAAGGGCATCTACGAAATCTCCAACCTCTCGGCCGAGAAGATCATCCAAGTTTACAACCAAGTCCACGGCATCCCGGCGGTGCTGCTGCGCTTGACGAACATCTACGGCCCGCGGGCGCAGATGAAGCACTCGCACTACGGCGTGGCGAATTGGTTCGTGCGGATGGCGCTGGACAAATCACCGATCCGCGTCTTCGGCACCGGCCGCGCGCTGCGCGACTTCTTGTACATCGACGACTGCATCGACGCGATGCTCCTCACGGCGATATCGGAAAAAGCCGACGGGGAAATCTTCAACGTCGGCGTCGATAGCCCGACGAACTTCCTCGATCTCGCCGAATTACTGACGCGCGTCTGCGAGGGGGCGACCTGGGAATACGCACCGTTCACGCCGGAGCGCAAGGCCCAAGAACCGGGCGATTTCTACTCGGACATCACGAAGATCCGTACGCTCGTCGGATGGGCGCCGACGACGAGTCTCGAAGAGGGCATGAAGCGGACGCTCGACTTCTACCGGATGCACCGCGACAAATATTGGACGCCAGTCGCACCGGTGGCGGCTCCGGCGGTCGCAGTGATCGAATCGGTCGCAGCGCCGAAGCCGGCTCCCCCCGCAATTTCATCGAGCGTTCGCTCGGCCGTGGAAGTGGATCACCGGCGCTTCAAGGATCTGACGTTCAACGGCTTCCGCGAGTTGGCGAAAGCTGAAGGGCTGAGCCGCTATCAGAAGATCGGCTTCCCCGATTCGTATCGCGCAGGGTACGAACCCGCCATCTTCGCCGACATCGTGGCGAAGCTACCGATGCTCGAAGCCGACGGGAAAATCGTCCTCGACTTGGGCGCCGGCTGCAGCGAGCTGCCGCATTTGCTGCTCGACCTCGGCTCGCACCGGGGGCACACGACATTGCTGTGCGACTCCGCCGAGATGCTGACGCAACTGCCCGACGGCCCCGGCGTGCACAAGATCGCGGGTCGCTACCCGGCCGAGTCGGCCGCGGCGCTCGAACCCTACGCGGGCCGGGTCGATGCGATCCTCTGCTACAGCGTGCTGCACTACATCTTCCCCGAGCAACCGCTGTTCGACTTCCTCGACCGGCTGTTGGAATTGCTCGCCCCCGGCGGCGCCTGCTTGCTCGGTGACATCCCGAACGTGTCGATGCGCAAGCGGTTCTTCGCCTCGGACGCCGGCGCGAAGAGCCATTTCGAGTACACCGGCAGCACCGAAAAACCGGATGTGACCTTCAACAACCCGGAGCCGGGCAAACTCGACGACGCCGTCGTGTTGGCGATCCTCGCGCGCTGCCGGGCCGCCGGGTTCCACGCCTACGTGCTGCCGCAGGCGAAGGCGTTACCGATGGCGAACCGGCGCGAAGACATCCTCATCGAACGGCCCTGATCGAAAGGTGGACGATGGCGAAGGATCGCAAACTCATCCTCATCGGCGACAGCGCGTTCGCCGAGATCGCGTACGAATATTTCACGCACGACTCGCCGTACGAAGTCGTCGCGTTCGCCGTCGAACGGGAATTCCGCAAGCGCGAAAGCTTGTTCGGCGTGCCCGTGGTCGCCTTCGAAGATCTCGAATCGCTGTACGCCCCGGCGCAGCACCATTTCTATGCGGCGCTCGTTTACACGCAGTTGAATCGGTTGCGGGCGCGCTTCTACCGCGAAGCTAAGGCCAAAGGATACGCCCCGGCCTCGTACATCAGCCCGCGGGCGTTCGTTTGGCGGAACGTCAAACTCGGCGAACACTGCTTCATCTTCGAAGACAACGTGATCCAGCCATTCGTCACGATCGGCAACGACGTCGTTCTGTGGAGCGGCAACCACATCGGCCACCATTCGACCATCGGCGACCACGCGTTCATTTCGTCCCACGTCGTCGTCTCGGGCTTTTGCGACATCGGTGCCAACGGCTTCTTCGGCGTCAACGCGGCCATCGGCAACAACGTGACGATCGGCGCCGATTGCCTCGTCGGGGCGGGGGCCGTCGTGATCAAAAACTTGCCCGCCGATACCTTGGTGAAGGCGGCGACGCCGGAGCTCGCCAAAATCGCGGCGACGACGTATTTCAAAGTCCGGGAGGGGACATGAATCGCATACTCCTTTTGCTCCGGGAGCGCCCCGGCGTCGTCATGGCGGCGCTGCTCATCGGCTGGGGTATTGTGAGCATCGGTTGGGGGGAGCGACTCCTGCGCGCCGACGGTTTCGGTTGGGATGGCACCGCCTACCGCGACATGACGCAGCTCTGGCCGAACGAGATGCCCAAGCTCAGCGTCTACACCGGTCACCGCTGTTTGCCGAGCCTCGTCGTCCATTACAGCCTCAAAGCCCTCGGCCGACCGCTCGACGGTCCCGATGTGCTGATGGCGTTCTCCATTTACAACCTCCTCTTATACGTCCTCATCCTCTATCTACTACTCGCCTGCGCCGACGCACTCGGCCTCGACACCAAAGGCAAGTGGCTCCTCTTCGGCGGCTTCTTCCTCAACTACGTCCACCTCAAGCAGCACTACTACTCCGCCTGCGTCACCGACGTCTGGGCCTTGGCAGCCTCGGCGTTCGCGCTGCTCGCCTACCTGAAGCGATGGACGCTCTGCGTCGCGCTGGCGACGATCGCCGGCTCGTTCGCTTGGCCGGCGATGCTGCCGCTCACCATCGGCTTTTTGGTCTTCCCGCGCCGGAGCGGTGCGGCGACCGAGCCCTCGCCGGCGCCGTACGGGTTGAACGTTTGGGCCGCGGGTGCTCTCGCGCTCCTCGTCGTCGGCGGGGCCTACTACCTCGTCTTCGTCGAACTGTATTACGGCGTGATCCCGACCGAAGTGGTGAAGTCCGCGCTCGCGATCAGCCTCGTGTGCCTCGCGGCGTTTCTGTACCACTTCTTCCGCCCGCTGTTCGACTTCGGCGCGCTCTACGATTGGCGGACCTACATCGATTGGCGCGCGGCGGTCGGCTGCGTACTCGTGGTGGCGACGGTGAAGATCACCAAGGAGATTTTCCATCCCATCGAACACCTTTTCCCGTCCCCGTATTTGCCGTTGACCCCGCTCGATTTCATCCGGCGCATCTTGGTCACCAGCGTGGCGAAGCCCTTGCTCTTCGGCGTCGGGCACGTCGTGTGGTACGGGCCGGTCGTCTTGATCGCGGCGTTCCTCTGGAAAGAAGTCTGCGCGCTCGCCCAGCGCGTCGGCGTCGGCCTCGTGGTCGCGCTCGCAGCCGGCGGATTGATGGGCATCAATCCGGAATCGCGCGCCAGCCAAGCGTACTTTCCCATCGTAGCGCTGCTGACGGCGTGGGCGCTGCAAGATCGCATCGCGTATCGCGGCCAATGGGTGATCCTGCTCGTGTACGCCATTTTGATGTCGCACGTCTGGCTGCCGTTGAACCGCAAGCCGTGGCCGGAAGCCGACCTGATTTACGACTTCCCGATGCAGCGGTTCTTCATGCACTTCGGCGGGTACATGATCAACAAAACGTACCTGATCCTCGGCGGGACCTGCATCTATGCCGGGGTCGTCCTTTGGTTCACGATCTTCCGGCCCGAGCCATTCGCCCGCGGTACGCGCTGGGTCTTCGCCAAGTGCAGCCCCCGCTCGAAGCCTACGGAAGCGGGGGCTCCGGCATGAGCTGGCGCAAACTCGGCTTCGTCTACCGGCCTCCCGGCGACCGATGGTGGGCGCGCGGTTACGCCCATCTGCCGACGCCCATGCGACAGGGCGACGGCTCGATCCGCGTCTTCTTCGCGGCACTCGACGACCAAAAATTCGGCCGCATCGGCTACGCCGACGTCGACCCTGGCAATCCGCTGCGCGTGATCCGCACTTCTGCCGAGCCGGTGTTCGATCTCGGGCAACCGGGCGCCTTCGACGACAGCGGCGTGAATCCGTCGTGCGTCGTCTCGGTGAACGGAGAGCCTCACATGTATTACATCGGCTGGCAGCGCCTCCAGCGCGTCCCCTATGCGCTGTTCGCCGGCTTGGCGAAATTCGATTCCACCGGCGGACTCGAGCGAGTATCGAAGGCCCCGGTGCTCGACCGCACCGACCGCGAACCGTTCCTGCGCTCGGCGACGAGCGTACTATTCGACGGCGGCCGCTATCGGGCGTGGTACGTTTCGGCGCTCGATTGGATCCAAGTATCCGGTAGCCCGTATCCCCGCTATGTCGTCCGCCATGCGGAATCGACCGACGGGTTCGCGTGGAGCGATGGCGGGCCGGTTTGCATCGGCCATTTGGGCCCGGACGAGTTCGGTATCGGACGGCCTTGGGTCTTACGGGATCCCGATTGCTACCGCATGTGGTACTCCATCCGCTCGCGGACCGCGCCGTACCGCATCGGCTACGCCGAATCCCCCGATGGGCTCGCGTGGACGCGCCGCGACGAACTCGTCGGCATCGGCGTCTCGGCCGAAGGGTGGGACAGCGAGATGATCTGCTACCCGGCCGTGATCGACGCGGGCGGAAGGCGGCTGATGTTCTACAACGGCAACCGCCACGGCGCGACCGGCTTCGGCGCCGCCGTGTGGGAAGAAGGATGACGATGCTCGTCGAGCGCTACAACCCGGCTACCGCCGCTGCTTGGGACGCCTTCGTCGCCGGCAGTAAGAACGGCACGTTCCTATTCCGGCGCGGGTACATGGACTACCACGCCGACCGCTTCGCCGACCACTCGTTGTTGATCCGGGACGACGGCGGAACGCTGCGGGCCCTGTTGCCGGGCCACGCCGACGGTTCGAATTACGGTAGCCACGGCGGGCTGACCTACGGCGGCTTCGTGACCGGGCCGGACATGAAAGTGCCGGCGATGCTGGAAGTGTTCGAAGCGACGGCGGCGTATCTGGTGGAACAAGGTTTCGGGTCGTGGAAATACAAAACGATCCCGATGATATACCACATTCACCCGGCCGAGGAGGATCGCTACGCGCTCTTCTTGGCGAATGCGACACTCGGCCGTCGGGACGTGCTCGCGGTGGTCGATCGGCGCGCCGCACTGCCTTATCAAGAACGCCGGGCGCGCTCGGTGAATAAAGCCCGTAAGGAAGGGCTGACCTTCGCCGAGGAACCGGGCTTCGCCGAATACTGGAACGTCGTCGCGGCCAACCTCGCCGAGAAATACGGCGTCGCCCCGGTGCATTCCCTCGCCGAAATCGAATCGTTGCGGGCGCGGTTCCCCGAAAACATCCGCCTCGTCGCCTGCCGCGATGGGGCGCGGTTGCTCGGCGGCGTCGTGCTGTACACGAGCGCGACCGTGGCCCACGTCCAGTACATCGCTTCGACGGACGAGGGCCGGAAGCGCGGGGCGCTCGATGGTCTGTTCGACCATCTGTTGACTCACCCCGGCGGCGAACGCTACTTCGACTTCGGCATTTCGAACGAACAGGGCGGCCGGAAACTGAACCGCGGTTTGATCGATCAAAAAGAGGGCTTCGGCGCTCGGGCCGTTGTCCACGACCACTACCGCATCGACTTGACCACTTGGCGAGCCGGGCAGATTTTGGAGGCGCTCGCGTGAAAAAGCTTTCGGTCGTCGTGCCGGTCTATTTCAACGAGGGTTCGCTACAGCTCTTGTTCCGAGAATTGCGGATCGTGGAAGGGAAACTCCTCGAGCGCGCGGTCGCGCTCGAACTGATTTTCGTCGACGATGGCTCCGCCGACGGTTCGTTCGCGGAGTTGCTCGCGATCCGCAAGGCCCGCCCGGCGACCCGACTCGTGCGCTTCACGCGGAACTTCGGGGCGGTGCAAGCGTCGTACAAAACGGGATTGAAGTTCGTCACCGGCGATTGTTTCCTCGTGCTCGCCGCGGATCTCCAAGATCCCCCCGAGCTGATTTTGGAAATGGTCGACCGTTGGCTGGCCGGGGCCAAGTTCATTGCGTGCGTCCGCCGCGAACGGACCGATCCGTTCTTCACACGGCTTTACGCAGCGCTTTACTACCGGCTGCTGCGATTTCTCGTCGTCAAAGGCTACCCGGACGGGGGCTTCGATCTGGCGCTCATGGATCGCGCCTTCATCCCGCACCTGCTCGGCGTGGGAAAGAACATCAATCCGCAGGTGTTCTCCTATTGGCTCGGCTTCAAACCCGAGATGATCGAATACGATCGCCGCGAGCGCAAGCACGGCCGCTCGCGCTGGACCTTCTCCAAGAAGTTGAAGTTCTTCGCCGATACACTGCTCGGCTTCTCGCCGACGCCGCTGCGCTTGATGGGCGGGCTCGGCGCCGCGGTGAGCGTCCTCAGTTTGGGCTACGGCGCGTTCGTTGTGATCAACGGCATTTTGGGCCAGTACGAAGTCCCCGGTTTCGCGACGCTGGCCTGCCTCATCAGTTTCCTGTTCGGCGTCGTCATCTTCATGCTCGGCCTCATCGGCGAGTACGTTTGGCGGATCTACGATCAAGTCTCGGGCCGGCCCGATGCGGTGATCGCGGAGTTGCTCGAAGGCGAACCGGAAGCGGCGGTCTCGCCATGAACCGCGGCGATTCGGGCACCGCGTTCGTGGCCTCGGGAATGGCCACCGTCATCGGGGCCGCCTACTTCGCCTGTCGCCTTGGCTGGCGGGACAACCCGCCGGGGCCGGTCTTACTCGCGATCGGGGTGTGTTGGTTCCTCATCCACTTCGCCTATGGCTTTCGGACTGTGTTGGCGCTGCGATACCCGATCCACCGCGACACTTGGCTGCTCAGCGATGGGGCGCTCACGTTCTTCGCCGTACTGCTGCTCGCCGCCGTCGGGGCGATCGTCGGGCCGTTCGCCGCGATCCCCGTCGCCGTCTGCGGAACCGCGGTGCTGTTGATCCGAATGCGAATGATCCTGCCGCACGCTCGCTTGTTCCGCCTGGTGTTTTCAGCCATCGGGACGGTCGCACTCGCGCTCGGCCTGTTCGCCATGTCCTGTTCCCAGCACTACCACAGCCCGCTGTTCCTCGAATCGCTGGCCGGGGGCATCGGCCATTCGGATACACTGCACCACGCCGCGTATTGCAACATGATCCGCACTTACGGCGTCCCCTCGACCGGCTTGGACGGCCTGCCCCAGTACCGCTACCACTTCGGCAGCCACTGGCTCTTCGCCCAGTACAGCACGCTCCTCGACATCGGCGTAATCGACTTTTACCAGCTCGGGTACGCGGTGATCTTCCTCCCGCTGTTCGTGTTCGCCATCGGCCTCGCGGGCACGGCCTTCACGGGCGACGGCCGCACGCCGATCGCCTGGGGCGTGCGGACGTGGGTCGTCGTCCTCGCCGCGCTCGTCGGCTGGTTGCCGTTGACCGCGTCGCAACTGACGTACTTATTTTTCGGGTGGTACCCCGCCGTGTCGGAGTCGTTCGGCTTGTCGCTGACGGGTTTGTTGCTGGCGGTGGCGGCGGCTCGACCGGCATGGATGCGGTGGAGGGACGAACCGGCGTCGCTGACTCGGCTCGATCGCTGGGCCGCGGTCGCCGTCTTTCCGTTCGTCGTCGCGGAGCTCATGGCCTGCAAGATTTCCGTCGGCCCGCTGCTGCTCGTCGCCGCCGGCTACGCGCTGGTTCGCGCCGACGGGCCGCGTCGGAGTCGGGCCACGTTGCTGGCGCTCGGCTTGTCCGCAATCGCGGTGTTGCTCTTGATTCCGCAGGTTTACAGCACCGCTTACAGCGACCCGGCGGTGAAGCTCCGGTATTTCTTGACTTCGGGCTTGGTCGATGCGCGGAGCCTGCCGATCTTCCCGATCATCCTCCTCGCTTGGTTCTTGTTGGCCTTGCGAATCCGCGCCGCCAGTGCCGGAATCAAAACCTTCCGCGATTTCTCCACGGGCCGATTGCTCGACATCGAATGCATTGCAGTTGTCGCAGTCGTCGGTTTCACCATGGCCTTCGGTTTGCGGCTCCGCCAAGACGCCTACTACTTTTTCGACGTCCAGACGTGGTTGGCCCTCGCGGCATTGCTCGGGGCGATGCAATCGCTCCCGCCGTGGATCGCGGCCGTCGGGCCGTGGTGGAAACGCCCCGGTTCGGTGGCCCCCGCAAATATTCCGCTGATCGCCGTGATTCTGACCGTGCTCGGCGTCGTCGGATTCCGGGTCGTTTCGGAAGGGTACGAGTTCGCCCTCGATAATCTGCACACGCGCGGATTCCGCGGGCCACCACCGGGCGAAGACGAGTTCCTCAAACGCGAGAGGATCGTTGAAGTCGAAGGGCCGTTCCGGGCCGGACAGTTCGGCACGGCATGGGATCGGATAATACAAAAGACGCGCGAAACGGAAGCGACACCTGACGCCAAACGGGATGTGATCACGCTATTGAAGACCCTCGACCGACTGCCGTTGGCCGTGAAGAAGCGGACGGTCTTGCACATCCCCAAGACCAACCGTGCCTATTGGGACATCTTCCCGCCCGACCATCCCAAGGCGGCACTGGCCGGGCCGTTCATCGGCCCCGCCGTGTCGGGCTTGGCGATGTTGGAAGGGCTACCCGATGCCATGCCGACCAGCGGCTATGGCTACGTCGCCTATCCGCCGGAGTCGTTCGCACCGCGGCCGGGCGATCTCGTTTCCAAGAAGGCCCAACTCTGCGATCGCGCGGTCTCGCTTCGATTCCGCCGCGTCATCGTTATCGACGGGGATTCAGGTGGGAGGCAGCGCCTCATCGAATGGCCGCTGGGAGATGCGCCGGCCGTGCTTTCGGTAGACTAAGTTTGCCCGGCGGCGATTGCCGAGACGCGGTCGATGTTTTTCTTCTTCAGCTTCGTGTGGAGCGTATCGCGGCTGATACCGAGGACGCGGGCCGCTTGGCTGACATTCCCCGCCGTCTGTCCGAGGGCCTTGATGATCGCCCAAGTCTCGATGTCGTCGATATCCAAGCTGCTGGGGGCGTCCGTCACGCCGGTCGCTTTCGGGGCGACCGCTTCATAGATGCCCGCCAACGGCAGCATCTCCGCTTCGATCACTTCGGTCTCGCTCATGGCCGCGGCGCTTTCGAGCACGGCGCGCAGCTGACGGACGTTGCCCGGCCACGGATAAGTGAAGAGCTTTTGCTCCGCAGCGTTCGACAGCCGAACCGAGCGCCGGCATTGCACCGAGAGCCGCTCCAAGAAAAACCGCGAGAGCTCCGCGATGTCTTCGGCGTGTTCCCGCAACGGCGGGACGCGGATGGGGATGACCTTCAATCGGAAGAGTAAATCTTGGCGGAAGCGGCCGAGCCGGACTTCTTGTTCGAGGTCGCGGTTGGTCGCGGCGACGACCCGCACATCGACGGAGATGTCTTTGACCCCGCCGACGGGTCGGTAAGCTTTACCTTCGATGATCCTGAGCAACTTCGCTTGGCATTCGGGTGAGAGCTCGGCCACTTCGTCCAAGAAGAGCGTTCCGTCATCGGCTTGTTCGAACAGGCCGGGGTGATCGCGATCGGCCCCGGCGAAGGCCCCTTTGCGGTATCCGAATAACTCCGCTTCGAGTTGAGGAGCCGAGAAAGCGGCGCAGTTGACGACCACGAGCGGCCCGCCGGCGCGGGGGCCGTGTTTGTGCAAGGCGAGGGCGACGAGTTCTTTCCCGGAGCCGCTCTCGCCTTGGATCAAGACGGTGAATGGCATCGCGGCGCCGCGTCCGATTTGTTGCCGCAGATTCATCATGGCCGAGCTATCGCCGATGAGTTCGTCGGCGACGGCGGAAGCCCCGCGCAGCCGCGAGTTTTCCGCTTCGAGTTTGCGGCGGTGCCGCTGGCTCTCGAGGGCGGGGGCCAAGTACCCCGTTAACGCCTCGAGGAATTTCACATCGCGCTCGGTGAAGCCGCGGCCCGTGCGGTACGCGTGCAGGGCCGCGATCGGTTCCCCACCGGCGCCCGCGATGGGCAAGCAGACCGCATCGGTAAATGCCGAGAGGCTCTCGACGGGTTTGTTGCGCAGGTTGTCATCCCCGAACAACCAGACGACTCGGCGATGCTCGCGCACGCGCTCGGTGAGGCGTCTGCTGAGGGGCACATCGACGGAGACGCGCTCGGGCAGGACCATCTTGGGCGTCGGCTCCGCGGGGTCTAAACTGAGGTAGCCGACCACTGTGGCCGAAGTCTGATTCAGCGCGGTCCGCAGCGTCAGCCGCAGAAGTTCTTGGGCGTCGGCCGTGGTGACCGCGGTCGTCATGTAACGAGCGAGCGCCGTCAGTTCATCCGCGCGCAGTGCACTCTCGTTCAGAACTTCGTCGCCGGGGGTCGCGATCACGATCGGGGAAGGGGGTGTTTGATCCCGGTAGACGAATGGGTGGGGCTTGGTAGCCCGATACTCGGGTTGTATCGTCGTCACCGCTTTGGCGACCGAGCTCCCGGCCATGGCCGGGTTCGCGATCGGCGGTGGCGTCAAACTCGACACTGACGCCTGCTGCGGTGGCACGGGCATCGGGCTCAGCATGCCGGTGTTCGTCGTATAACGGAAGCGCACGTGGCCGACTTGCAATTCGACCCCGTCGATCAATTCGAGGACGTTGTTGATCTTGTTTCCGGCGACTTTGGTGCCGTTCAAACCGAAGTCGCGGAGCAACCAGCGACCTTCTTCGAAATAGACCTTGGCGTGCAACCGCGAGACGAGGTCGTCTCGGACCACGAAGACATTGTCGCGACTGCGGCCGAAGGTGATGGTGACCCCGGGCGCAAGATCGACAGCAGGCGGAGAGCATTCGCCGGATTCTACCAAGATTCTTGCACGCATGAGTGACTCGAAAAGTCGGTCGGCAGGGGCTGCCTTTGTTCCGAACCCGGTTTCGCCTTGCGGCATAGCAAGGGAATCGCATCTAGCCTAGCACGCGATTTCCCGTTCCTCGCGTAGCGGAGCAAAGTCGGGCGATGACAGACGCAGCGGGCGAAACCGAATAGTATAAATCCTATCGACTCCACGTTCCAGCCGGATCCGCCAAATGCTGCAAACCCTCGTCGAAGGCCCCGTGTATGTTTTGGGCGACAACGTCGATACCGACCAAATCATCCCGGCTCACTATCTGACCTACAACCCGTCGATCCCG
>JBBRUN010000042.1:0-17114 GCA_038247765.1 Gemmatales bacterium
CCCCCCCCCCCCCCCCCCCCCCCCCCCGCCCAACAGCACCGACCCTACCCAAGAACCGTCGGGACGCCGGGCTGACCCCCAGAGAGTTTGTTGACACCCGTGTGTAGGACGCTCCGCCAGCAGGCTCGCCAACGCGGTGCGCCCGTACTATCAAAGACGATGCGAACACCCGCACCGAAGCCGATTCCATGACACCGCAACCCGTCCACTGGCACGAAGGCATGTTCCTTCGTCCGCACCATTTTCAGGCGGCCGAGCGCGCGACGGCCCGCCTCGTGGACACGACGGCGCAATGGCTACAAGCCCACGCTTGGGGTTTGCGACGCTGCGTCATCGATACCGAAGCCCTCGGCGGCTTCCGCTTCGTCGTGCGCGAACTCGCCGCCCGCTTCCGCGATGGCACCGTATTGCAACTGCCTCAGGATGCTCCGCTGCCCGACTTCGACCTCAAGCCCGCTTTCCTCGGGCGGAACTCCGTCGAACTGTTTCTCGCGGTGCCGACGTGGCGCTCGGGCCAGCCGAACGTGGCGCTTCCGGGGAACACCAACCCCGCCCGCTACCGGACGCACACGCTGCCGACAGACGATGAAAACACCGGCGTGAACCCGCAGTCGCTGAGTTACCGCAGCCCCGCCGTGCGCCTGCTCACCGCCGATGACGACCGGGCCGGGTACGATGTGCTGCCGTTGGCCCGGCTCGAAAAATCGGAGCGCGCCGAAGCCACCCCGCAACTCGCCATCGGGTTCATTCCGCCCGTGCTCGCCTGCGACGCCTGGCCCGGCTTACAGCAGAAGATTCTCCAAGAGATCTACGCCCGGTTGAACAAGAAGATCGAAGTGATCGCGGGGCAAGTGACCTCGCGCGGCATCTCGTTCGATTCCCAAACCCCCGGCGACGCCAAGCGGGTGAACCAACTGGCGAAGATGAACGAAGGCTTCGCGATGCTCAGTCACCTGGCCTTCGTGCCGGGGATTCACCCCGAAGTGGCCTACCGCGAACTCCTGCGATTGGTGGGGCAACTCTCGGTCTTCACGAAAGCGGCTCGACCGCCGGAATTGCCGCGATACGACCACGACGACCTCGGCGGCTGTTTCTGGAAATTGAAGCAGTACCTCGATTCTTCGCTGAACGAAGTCGAGAACCCGACCTACGAAGAACGCCCGTTCGTCGGCAGCGGGCTGCAAATGCGGGTCGCGCTCGAACCGGCGTGGCTCGAAAGCGGCTGGCAAATGTTCCTCGGTGTGCGCTCGAATGCCACGACCGAAGATTGCATCAAGATGCTGCTGCGGCCCGAGAAGCTCGGCATGAAGATCGGCAGCTCGGACCGCGTCGATTCCATCTTCACGCGCGGGCAAGAAGGCCTGCGCTTCACGCACGCCCCGCGGCCGCCGCGCGACCTGCCGAGCGCGCCGAACCTGACGTATTTCGACATCAGTCGGGAATCGGCGACGAACGAGTGGGCCAACGTCCAGAAGATGAAGACGCTGGCGATCCGCATCCAAGAGCGCGACGTCGTCGGCAACATCGACGGCCAGCGCGACCTGACGATCCGCACCGGCGGGCAGACGACGACGTTCGCCTTCACGCTCTACCTCATGCCGACGACGCCGTGAACCGCCGCAGTGCGCTTTACTCGCTCGCTGGCACACTCGCTTTCGGTGGGTTCCTCGGGTACGGGCTTCTCCGCAAGCGCATGGCGGAAACCGCGATGCCCCACGAACGAGTGCTAACCACTGGCCCCGGCGGTTGCGTTCTGACGAACGCGAACGTCTGGAGCGCCGATGGTGCATGGGTTATCTTCGATACCCGCTCCGACGCCGCCGGAGATCGGTTCGACGGAACACAAATTCGAGCCGTCCATCTTGAAACCAGTCAAGTCCGTACGCTCTATCAATCGGAAAACGACGCTCACTGCGGAGTCGTGACCTGCCACCCGACGCTCCCCAAAGTGGTCTGCATCCTCGGCCCGGAGAATCCGAGTGCCGAGTGGAGCTACGGCCCGACCCGCCGACAGGGGATCGTCATCGATTTTGCCGGCGGATCTCGATACCTCGACGCCCGCGATCTCGTCGCTCCGTTCACGCCGGGGGCACTGCGCGGCGGGTCGCACGTCCACACTTGGCACCCGCGCGGCGACTGGGTCGCTTTCACGTACGAGGACGAAGTGTTGAACCGCTTCGCCGAGCCGCGCGACTTCCGTGACACGAATCAACGGAACATCGGTGTCAGCTTTCCCGGTCAACCAGTCCGCGTGCCCAAATCCCATTCACGAAACCACGACGGCGACTATTTCAGCGTGTTGGTCACGCGGACCACATCGCGACCGCGGATCGATTCGGACGACATTTCCAAAGCATTCGAAGATGCTTGGATCGGCCGTGACGGCTACCTCCGTGCCGACGGTTCGCGGCAACGCCGGGCGATCGCGTTCCAAGGCCTCGTGCAAACCCCCGCCGGGTCGGTGGCCGAAGTATTCGTGGCCGATCTGCCCGATGAATTGCAGCAGCCCGGAAAAGGCCCGCTCGAGGGTACCGAACTCCGCCGACCCTATCCCCCCCGCGGCGTGAGCCAACGCCGGTTGACAACGACCACCCACCACAAATATCCGGGAATCCAAGGCACCCGGCACTGGCTCCGCAGTTCGCCGGACGGATCGAAGATCGGCTTTCTGAAAAAGGATCCGAAGGGCATCGCCCAGTTTTGGATCGTGAACCCCGCCGGGGGGGATCCACAAGTGGTCACCGACAGCCCGGAACCGATGGCGTCCGCATTCACCTGGCACCCCGACGGCCGGCGGGTCGCGTGCATCGTCGATGGATCGGTTTCGTGGGTCGATACCGTCGACGGCACTGTCACCCGCTTGACAGCGAAGACCGAGCCGCCACCGCGACCCGAAGGCTGCGTCGTCAGCCCGGACGGGTCGAAGATCGCTTTCGTGCGGACCATCGCGGGAAGCAACCAGATCTGTTTGGTGGAAGTGCCGTCCGAGTAGGCCCGAGCGCCGGCGAGGGTCGACGAATCACTCCCCCGCGTAGCTTTGTTGGAAGGCGGCCACCCCGGCTCCGACCTTCCCGAAGCCGCCGTCCGCCAGCACCAACTCGAGCGCCGCAATCGCCCCGAGCACATCGAACGCGTCGACGTAGCCCATGTGCGATAGTCGCCAGATTTGGCCCTTCATTTGGTCTTGGCCATCGGCGAGTTTGAAGCCGTGCTTCTTTTCCAGTGTCTTCAGCGTCGCCGATCCGTCGATTCCCGCCGGCACTGCGATCACCGTCAGTCCGTTGTTGGGTCGCGCGGCGAACAACTTCAACCCCATCGCTGCCACCGCCGCGCGGCAAGCGCTCGCCACTTTGGCATGGCGGGCCCACAACTGCTCGATTCCTTCGGCGCGGATACGCTTCAGGCTCACGCGCTGGGCTTTGATGAGCGTGTTGGCCGGGGTAAAGGGCGTATCGCTCTCGGCGATCTTCGCCAAGCTCCGGCGCAGATCGAAGTAGAATCCGCGCGGCGCGGTCGCGTCCATCACGGCCTTCGCCTTCGGGCTGACCGAGACGTACGCCAAGCCGGGCGGCAGCATCAGCGCTTTCTGCGAACCGCTGACCATGATATCGACGCCCCACGCATCGCACCGGCACTCCATGGCCCCGAGGCCGGAGATGCCATCGACGATCAGCAGTGCCGGTGTCGCCGCGACGAGTTTGCCGAAGGCTTCGATGTCGTGCCCGACACCGGTGCTGGTCTCGGAGAGCGTCGCGAAGACGCACTTCGCATCCGGGTGGGCCTTCAACGCGGCGGCGAGTTGTTCGGGAGAAACCGCTTGGCCGTAGGGCACTTCGACGACGACGGTGTTCGCCCCGAAAGCTTTCAGGGCGCTCTTCCAGCGTTCCCCCCAGCGGCCCGCGGTGAGCAGAATCGCTTGATCGCCCGCGGCCAGCGTGCTGCAGACCGCCGATTCCATCCCGCCGGTGCCGGAACTGGTGAGCGTGACAACCGGATTGGCGGTTTGGAAGACGTACTTGAGGTCTTCGGTGACTTCCGCGAGGATCGCCTTGGCTTCGCCGGAGCGGTGGTAGCCGACGGGCTTGGCGAGTTCGAGCAGTGTCTCTTCGGGGACGGGCGTCGGGCCGGGCGTGAACAGGCGAGTCTTCATGGGCGAGCGGATCCGGAAACGGGGGAGTTCGATACCAATGTGTTTTAGGTGCGGGTTTGGGGAAAGGAATGGTTCGCGCGAACCTTCGTAGGGCTGGCCGTCCAGCAAGCGGCGGAATCGGGCGGGGCGTTGCAGCTGCTGATAGGTGTCGTCAAAATTGAGTCCCAACGGGTCTCAATTTTTGACGACACCTATCAGCAGCAATGAACCACTCGCTTCCCGCGAACCTTCTCGTCAGTATCGCCTCACTTGGTCACCCGACCCCCGGAAGGAGGAACTCCGATGCACCCGATTCATTTTCAAAAAAGCGCGTTGCACCGTGACAAGTTTTCCTCAATCCGGAGTATACCCAGTGAAGAGACGACGACAGGCCTTGCGGGGTTGGGAGACATCGGCCGCTGAGTTGGGCCGGGAAGATGGAACCGATCCGAAGGCGTTCCACGACAAACCGTGGAACGGACCGCCGAGGGCGAACCGCAAGGCTTCGCAACTTTGCGGGCAGGTGATGGAAGCCTTGCACGGGATCCTCTCGGGGATGGCCGACGAGCGCTTGCAGAACCTAACGGTGGTGAAGGTCGAGCCGGCGCCCAACACGGGCCGGTTGCGCGTGACAGTCGCCGGATTGACTCTGGCAGACGCCACGGACCCCACCAACCGGACGAATGCGATGGTCGCTTTGACGAAGGCCGGGGGCATGTTACGGTCGGAAGTCGCGCGGGCGATCTACCGGAAACACGCCCCGGAGCTGGTATTCCACCTCGCTTGACACCCTGAAAATTCGACGCGACGCAGCCCCTCGGTGCGTCGCGTTTGCGTTCGTTACGGCTTGCTCATCCCGACGAAGCTGCCGTCGTTTTCGCGGGCGAGCGCCCAGAGGAACGCTCCGACTTCCGGGCTTTGGTAGAAGAAGCCGATGGCGTTGATGCGCACTTTCTTGCCACTGCGATCCGGGTTCCACGTCGATTTCAGCGTGCCCAAGAGATGCTTCGAAAGCTGCTCGATGCGCTGGTTGTCGTTGAAGCTTTTTTCCTGATCCGGTGTCAATCCGGTGCCGCTCGTCGGCAGGCCGTCGGAGAAGAGATAGACGGTATCCATACCGGCCATGCGGAAGCTCAAGTCGAAGCCTTCGTAAAGGTTCGTGTCGCCGCCGGGGGTCGTTTCTTTCAGCGCCGCAGCGACTTTCTTGACCGATTCGTCCCCTTTGTACTCGAACCACTCGCGGGTACCGAAGAGGTATTTCGCTTCGCGGGAGAAGACCACGACTTGGAACTTTTCCAGGGCCGGGTTGCTCTTCATCACTTTGGCGACCGTGTCGATGACGCCGGGCCATTTCTCCGGCGCGGGGGTCTTTTCGTCGAGCAGTTTCATGCTGCCGGAAATGTCGATGAGGAAGACGACGTTCTTCCCGCTCATGGCCACGCCGGCGAATTTGTTCTCGCTTTCGATCCGCAATTTGTCGAGTTTATCGGCGAGTTTGCGGTTGTCCGAACGCAGTTCCACGATGGTGGCGTTGGAATCGTCGGTGCCCTTCAGCATGTCCTTCAGCACCGACCGCGCCGCCGCGAGTTCGATCTCGGCTTTCTTAGCCGTGGCCAATGCTGTGGAGGTTTCTTTCGCATCCGCTTGCAGCGAACGATACTTGGCGTCCAAGAGCGATAACCGATCATCCGCCTGTTTTTGCTGGGCCATCAGGGTGTCGATGTCTTTCAACCGTTCCCGCAGCAGTTTCTGCAGCGTCGCTTCGGTGCTCGTGGCCGAGACCAATTGCGCGTTCAACTCGGCGGCGGCTTTGTCCTTCTTCTTCAACTCGGCGAGCATCGCAGCGACGCGGGCCTCGATCTTGGCGACGTCGGCCTTGACGTTGGTCAAGTCTTCGTTCGCGGCGGCGAGTCGGGTCTTGGCGTCGGCTAAATCCGAGGTGGCGATGGCGAGCGCTTTCTTGGTATTCGCGAGGTCGGCATTGGCGCGGATCAGATCCTTGACTTTGTCGTCGCGTTCGGCCGTCATCACGGCCAGTGCCCCGCGCAAGTCTTGCACCGTGGCATTTAGCACGCTCTTGGTTTTGCTGAAGTCGTCCTGCGTGGCGACGAGTTCGTTCTTCGTCCGGCTCAAATCTTGGAGGGCGTTCCGCGCCTTCTTGCTCTGTTCCGTGGAACTCAGCGATTCCAGCACCCACAGCAGAATTACGCAGCCGAGGGCGCAGCAGAAGACGTCGAGCATCCACATGCTCACGAGCGTCGGCTGTTTGTGGCGGGTTCGCATCGGGTCTCCTTAACCGTCGCCGCGACCGGCCGCGAGGGCCGATTTCAACGGGGTTTTGCCGAGGAAGACCGCCGGCAGTGTTTGCCCGGCGGCCGTCGGTTTGTCGAACGGGAGCACGTTGTCGAGGTGGATCTTCGGCAGCGAGCCTTGCAGCCAGCGCGGCAAAATCGCGGCGACCGCCTCGGCCGCGGCGTTCTGCGGCAGGATGCTCACGGCCGTTTGCTCCGGGGAGTGCTTGTAAATCTTCGCGGCCAATCCCGGCAGCCGGCCCGCCGCGTGCGAGAGCCACACCGCTTTCGGTGGAGCCTTGATCGCCGAGGAAATCAGCAGTTGTTTCAAACCGTCCCCGGCGAGTTTCACCAACGCCGCGCAATAGGCTTCGACCTGCTCCGGCTGATGGGCGAGGTCTTGGAACCAGTGTTCGCCGCGGATTTCCATCGTGGCCCGTTGGCCGGTGCGCGTCTGTTCCATCAGGGTTTCGAGTTGGTCGTACATCCCCTGCTCCGCCTCGGCCGAGTCGCGCGGGTCGCGCCGGCACGTCCGCACGCAGTGGTCGGCCATGCCGTCCAGCAGGCGGTTCTTCCAATTCCGCAGCGAGCCTTGCGGCCAGTACGCGGAGCCGAGTATCCGCACGTCGGCCGGGCCGACTTGGAGGACGGTACCGCTGAGGGCGAATTCATCGATATCGACGAACAGCACCGTGGCGGTGCCACCGAGGGTACTCGCCCTGTGGAAGCCGAGGGCCAACGGGGCAACCGCGGAACCGCGTATGGGCAACCGGCTGGCTTGGGCCAATTCGAGAACCGTGCGCACTTGCGCAATCGACAGATAGACGGGCAGCGCCAATCCGGCAGAGTCGGTTTCACCGGCGATCGGCCCGGCGAGTTTGTCGAAGGTGTGCCTCGTGGCCGATTCCGGCGTCAGGACGTGCCGTCCGCAACGCCACTCGTGTGGCAGGCCGAGCGAGCCGAGGAAGTTGCTGCAGACCGAATGCGGCATCAGTCGGATCAAGCCGACGGCGCCCGAGCCGGCGACGGGGCTGCGTTGGTCGAGGCGCAGAAACAGCGGCAAGTCTTCGCCGGCGTCGTCCAGAAGAATGGGGCGCGTTCGCCCTTCGCCCGCCACGACGGCCCGCAAACGGGTCGCGTTCAGGTCGATCCCCACGAGGCGGAGCGGTTGCTCCGCGAGCGCTACCTTTTTCGTCCGCAGTCCGAACATGCCACCTCTCAGGGAAGAATCAGCCCCGCCCGGCCACCACCAGCGAGACCCCGTCGTGCGGACGCGGGTCGTACAGCCGCAGCAGCAAATGCTCTTGGCAGTAGTCTTGGCAGTCGATCACCAGCGTATCTTCGCTGCGTTGGATGCTGTGGAGAATGTACATCAAAACGAGGCTGAGTGCGAGTGCCACGAAGTGCAATCGAAGGCGGTACCGAGGTGGTCCTTCACTTGGTCGATGTATTTGTCGATGTATTCTTGAACGTCCTGATCCTTCGCCCGGCTGAGGCCCATCGCCCCGGCGAGGCCGCGGACCGTACCCAAGAAGCCGACGGCGGGAATGGCCCATGCCAAATAGTTGACGGTGCCCATCGTGGCGACGAACCGCGATTGTTCGACGTCGGCTTGGTTCCGCACCACTTCAGCGACGTCCGGCCCACTCTTGCTAATGGCGTATTTGCCGAGGCCCAAGCGGATCATGTTCGCGAGGATCGTCGAGCCGTGGCGCGTCATCACTTGATCGACTTTACGGGCGAGCGGCCGGGCGTCTTCGGGCAGAATCCGGGCGCCTTCATCGGTGGGAAGCAGGTCGTAGTGGAAGGCGGTGCGTTGCCGGCGGACTTCGAAATAGCGGCGGACGAGGATCAGCCCGGCCCAGGTGAAACAGAGGTAGCAGACGGCCTGTTCCGGGCCGATGAGCAATTTGCCGAGGCGTTGGGGCGTCCAGTTGTCGAGGAAGGCCGTCCGCGACTCCTCGGAGCCGGTCATCCGCCAGAGGGGCACGACCACCCCAGCGACGATGAGCAGGGCGACTACGAGCAGCAGCCACTCGCGGGAGGATCGTTGGGAATTGCGGAGCGACATAGCGATTCCGTGCGGGGAAGAACCGACACGTTATTTTCGCCGGGTGCCGCCGAGAGTCAAGGGGCGAGTCGGAGCTTAGTAATGTTGATGGTGTTGCTCGGCTTCGTCGAGCGAATCAGCAAGGATCCCGCAACTCCGAACCGCTATTGGCACGCGGACTGCAATGCATTCCTGCGTCCGTACACCAACTCAGAACCGGGAGACTCCTATGCTTCGCTGGGCCATCACATTCTTGATTATCGCGTTGGTCGCCGCCGTCCTCGGCTTCACGGCCCTGGAAGGGATCGCCGCTTGGGCCGCGAAAATCACCTTTATGATCTTCGTGGTACTGTTCGTGTTCTCGCTGATTTTCGGCCGGTCCCCTCGAGCGTTGACCTGAGATTTCGAAGCACTTTTGAACAATCCTGCCGAATTCGGCAGGATTGTTTCGTTTCCGAGCCACAGTCTGTACCGCAGCGGCACGGTGTTTGCGATTTGAATTATAGAAGCCCATGGAATGATAGCTTCCAAAACTGGCAATTCAGACCCGTCAGGAAGATTCATAAGTCGGATTGCCGCTCGAATGGAGACATCCATGGCTACGCTTGTCGCCCCGCTTTCCGAAACGCCCTATCCTCCTCAAACGACGAAGTTGGAAGCGGCACTGGAATGCCGGCTGAAGAAAGTTATCGAAGGTGGCCCGCTCGCCATCTGCGAAAGGTTGGCCGAGCTTGAGTCGGAGTGGACCGCCGGCCGCGCCGCCAAAGCCAGCACCGGGGTGTTCATCGTCACCGGATTGGTGTTGGCACTGACCGTGAGCTTGCTCTGGCTCATTCTCCCGATCATCGGCGGTGCCGTGATGTTCCAGTACATCTTCGGCCGCAAGTCGCTGATCGGCGAACTGTACCACGCCCTCGGCTTCCGCTCGGGATCCGAGATCGAGCAAGAAAAGATGGCTCTGCGGGTTCTCCGAGGAGACTTCGTTCTGCTGCCGACCGTGCACACGATCGAAGACCGCGACGCGCTCGCTCGGATGGAAGGCGAAGGGGGCCCGGCCGTCGAGTTTGACGAAGCCAAGCAAGATACCCAAACCGCCGTGAAGGAACTGATCGGAGCCGTGCGGACTTAACCGGACGCATCAGATAGTCGTGCCCGGCCGGGAGCCCTCCCGGCCGGGCTTTTTCTTGCGCCGTGGCACATGGATTGCCAATGAACAGGTATCCAATCACTCAAAGGGCTGGCCATGACGAACACGGACTTAGAACCGGCGGTTCAATCCGAATCCAAATCGCAAGGGTCGAGCTTAACCGAGCTATTTTCCGGCATTATCTCGGACGCGCAACTCCTGTTCAAGCAACAAGTCGAATTGGTTCGGGCCGAATTCATCGAAGACATCCGTCGCACCCGCCAAGTCGCGCAGTGTTACGGCTTGGGCATCTTGCTGTTGACCGTCGGCCTCGTGATGATGTTGATTGCCGGGGTGCACCTCGTCGAGACCCTCACGGGTTGGCCGATGTGGGCCAGTTGGGCCTGCGCCGGGGCGGTTTCCCTCGTGCTCGGTGGCATTTGCTTCGCCGTCGGATCGCGTATTCTGAAATCCTTTAACCTGCTCCCCGACAAGTCCTTCAACGCCCTCCAGGAGAATGTGACATGCCTGACGAATCTACCGAAGTGATCGAGCAGAAGATGAGCGACACCCGCGACTCGCTGACTCAAAAAGTCAGCGCGCTCGAAAACCAGGTGGTCGATACTTTGCAGACCGCTTCGACCACGGTCAGCAACATGGTCGATCAAGTGAAGACAGCCGTGCCCGAGACGATCGCCGGTATGAAGGAATCGATCACGGGCGTTTCCGATCATCTCAAAGCGTCCCTCGACGTGTCGAAACACACTCGGGAGCGCCCTTGGGCCATGGTGGGAGGCGCCGCGGCACTGGGGTTCATCTCGGGTATGATCTTGTTCCGCAGAAGTTACCCACCGCGTTACGCGCAGAGCGCTCCCGTGATGAGCCCACCTGCGAGTTCAGCCCCTCGTGCCGCGTCCGCACCGGTTAAGCTGCCGGGCTGGCTGGATGAAATCGTGGACCGCCTCGCGGGTCGAGTATCCGAAGAAGTTCGGAAGCTCGGCGAAGTGGCCGTGGCGACCGCATCCGCTTCGCTCCAGCAATCTGTGGAGCGAGTGCTCCCGACTCTGTTGGGTTCTGCCATGCCAGACACGGCATCGTCGAATCGCGTCAACGCCGGGGAGCGGAATGGATTCGCAGCGGTGAGGGATCTGGTCTAACTGGAGGGAATCATGCGGTACGTCGGGTGCATATTTGTTTTGTGCGGCGGCGCAGCTCTCGGCTATTTCCAAGTAGCCGCGGGCTTGGAATCTCCTAGGCAAAGTTTAGAAACTCAGCAAATGCTTTGGGCCGGCGCTATTCTGACGACGGGACTGCTGCTACTCACGGTGGATTACGATAGACGCGAGCAGAACTGAAACCGAATCGACCCGAAAGGACAGTGGAACCGAAGCGGTTCAACTGTCCTTTTTGAATTCCTCTTTGTCGATTTTGTAGTGTGCGATTTTGTCCGTGACGCTACGGCGGGATAGCCCGGTGATTTTGGCGCACTTGCCGACGTGCCCGCGGGTTTTCCGGAGCGCTTTCCGCAAGTACCTTTCTTCGAACTTCCCCGTGATCTCGGCCATCTGCTCCGGCAGCGAGCGCGCCAAATCGACGCTGAACGGACTGAGTTTGCCCGGCGTCGATGCATTGGTGAGATCCGGCGGCAGATTGGCCGGGAGGATCACACCGTCGCGGGAGGTCACGCAGGCGCGTTCAATCGCGTTTTCGAGCTGGCGTACATTGCCGGGCCAGCTGTAGTCCAAGAGGATTTGCATCGCGGTGGGATCGATCTCGGGCGGGGTATTCCCCCGCGAATATTTCTGGGCGAAGTGCAGCGCCAACAGCGGCACATCTTCCAAGCGATCACGCAGGGGCGGTAGCTCGATGCGAATCACGTTGAGCCGGTAGTACAGATCCTCGCGGAAGGCCCCGTCGCGAACCATCTTGTCGAGCGAGCGATGCGTCGCAGCGATCAGGCGGACTTCGATGTTGATCGGCTCGGTGCCGCCGACGCGCTCGATGCGGCGCTCTTGGATCACCCGCAGCAGTTTCACCTGCATGTGCAACGGGATATCTCCGACTTCGTCCAAAAATAGCGTGCCTTTGTTGGCCTGTTCGAAGCGCCCTCTGCGCTGGGCGATGGCACCCGTGAAGGAGCCTTTTTCGTGGCCGAAGAGTTCGCTCTCCAATAGCGACTCGGGAACGGCTGCGCAGTTGACTGCCACCATCTGGCCACTTCGGTTCTCACTCGATGCTTGGTGGATCGCCCGGGCGATTTGTTCTTTGCCGGTGCCGGTCTCGCCGATGATCAAGACGGTGCTCGTCGTACCGGCGATGTTTCCGATCAACTCGAAGACGTCGTGCATCTTCGAGCTTTTGCTCAGGACATTCTGGAAGGAATGCCGGCCTTGCAATTGGGCGCGCAGCGAAGCGACCTCGTCTTGAAGAGCGCGCTCTTTGAGCGCCCGCTGGACGAGCAGGCAGAGTTTGTCGGGGTCGGCCGGTTTCGTGAGGAAGTCGTACGCGCCGAACTGCATCGCGGCGACGGCGTCTTTGATACTGCCGTGGCCCGTGGTGACGATGACCGTCACCGGGATTTTCTTGGCTTGGATGTGCTCCAGCAACTTCATGCCGCCCAACTTGGGCATCTGCAAATCGGTGACGACCAAACTGTAGCTGTTGCGGCCGAGCATCTCAATGCCTCGGGCGCCGTCCTCGGCGGCATCGACTTGCAGACCGAGTGCGGTCTCCAAAAGCTCGCAGAGCGTGGCGCGGGCGTCCTCCAAATCTTCGACCACGAGAATGCGCTGGTTCAATGCCGGGGTAACAATGTCGGACATCCGAAAACTCCACTGAAGATTTTTCCGCATCCCTCGCACTGGCACGCGGCTAGCATACGGCTGGCAATCGCCATACCAAATCTGGGCAAATGCCTGCTCATTGTTCAACGGGGTGTACGGTGTTCGATTGGCTCTTGTCCACGGATGGGTTCGTTCCCAGGAAAGCGTGCGGGGCCTGGACTCCGCAGTTGATTTTCCTCCATTCCTTCTCGGACATCGCCATTTGGCTGGCGTATCTCTCGATTCCCGTCGCCCTCGTTTACTTCACGCGGAGGGGTGGCCTGCGTCAACTGAATCGGGTGGTGTGGCTTTTCGCCGCGTTCATTTTGTGCTGTGGCTTCGCGCATTTCATCGAAGCGCTGATGTTCGAGAAACCGCTGTATCGCCTCGCCGGCGCGATGAAAGCCATCACCGCGGCGGTTTCGTGGTTGACGGTGCTGGTGTTGATCCCCTCGATGCCGACGCTGATCCAAGCGTTCCGTCGCGTCGGCGAACCGACCGGCGAAATGCCGGCGCTCGGTGCCATGGCCGAGGTGGAGCCGACATCGATCGGTGCCGGGACGCCGGCGAAAATCATCGTGGCGCTCTTGGCCGCGACGCTGGCGATGCTCGTGTGCGCCTTGTTCGAGCCGATCATCGAAGGCAAGAGCGCGTTCTTTATCCCGCTGCTGGCGGTGGTATTCGTGGCGTGGCACAGCGGCTTTTGGCCCGCGATTCTCACGTTATTCAGTACCTTCTTCGCGTTGATGTTCTTCTTCATCGACCCCAATCATTCGATAATCGTGGAGAGCCTCGCCGACCAATTGTCGATCGGTATGTTCCTATTCGCGGGGGTCGCTTGCGCCATGCTCGGCCAAGCCCAACACCTCAGCAGCCGGCGGGCGGCCCACCATTTGTTCACCGCCCAATCGAGACAGCGTGAGCTCGAAACCCTCTTGGCGCAATTGTCGGCCTCTCAGCGGCAAACGACCGAAACGCTGGCCCAACTCGACATGTTCGTCACGCATGCCCCCCTCGGTATGGCTTTTTTTGACCGCGATATGCGCATCGTCCGGATCAACAAGGAATTGGCCGATGTGGCCGGGTTGGCCGTCGAAGAGCCGATCGGGAAATCGATGAGCGAGATCGCCCGGATCATCCCGTTGGAAGGATTCATCGAACCCAAGAAAGTCTTGGAAACCGGTGAAGCCGTGACCAATCAGTTGCTCGTCGGCAAGGCGGATGTCGCGGCGGTGGCGGGCCGCGTTTGGCAATCGAGCTATTACCCCGTCCGCGAACCCGACGGTAGCCTCATGGGCGTCGGCGTGGTGACCCACGAAATCAGCCAGAAAATCCGGGACGAAAAGGCTCTGAAAGAAAGCGAAGCCCAGTTCCGGAGCTTGGCCGAATCGATGCCGCAATTCGTCTGGGTCTGCCGGCCCGATGGCTACGCCGAATATTTCAACCCCAAATGGTATGAATACACTTGTCGCGGCGAAGGGGAGAGTCTGGGCTGGGCGTGGCTCGACGCTATTCATCCGAGCGACCGAGTCCACGCCGAGCAAACTTGGACTCAGTCGATTCGAACCGGGGAAGTTTACGAAATCAACTACCGCATCCGCAGGATCGACGGGGTTTACCGCTGGTTCCTCGGGCGGGGACTGCCCCAGCGAGACGAAACCGGGGAAATCATCCGTTGGTTCGGCACCTGCACCGACATCGACGACGCCAAGCGGACCGAAGACGAACTCAAACAAAGCGAAGCGCTGCTGCAGTTATCGCACATGGAATTGGGCGAGCGCGTGGCCCTGCGGACGGTGGAGTTGTCCGAAGCGGTCGCCGCGCTGCAGGACGAAGTCGATTTCCGCCGGCGGGCGGAGGAGCGCGTCGTCGCCGCGGCCGCCGAGCTGCGCCGCAGCAACGTGGAACTCGAACAATTTGCGTACGTCGCCTCGCACGATCTCCAAGAGCCGCTGCGGAAAATTCAAGCCTTCGGCGACCGGCTCAAGATCAAATGCGGGCCGCTACTCGGCGCGGACGGCATCGACTACATCGAGCGGATGCTGTCGTCGTCCAGTCGCATGCGGCAGCTCATCAACGATCTGCTCGCGTACTCCCGGCTGAGCACGAAAGCCCGATCGTTCGCACCGGTGAAACTCGCCGGCATCGCCGCGGGCGTTTTGTCCGACCTCGAAATCCGGATTCAACAAACCCTGGCCCAAGTCCGCGTGGGTGCGCTCCCGACTATCGACGCCGATCCGCTGCAAATGAGGCAATTGTTCCAGAATCTGCTGAGCAATTCGCTGAAGTTCGCCCGGGCCGGTGTCGCGCCGGACATCGAAATTTCCGCCGAGATCATCGCCGGGGATCGGCCGTTGTGCCGGCTGCGATTCCGTGACAATGGCATAGGATTTGATGTGAAGTATTTGGATCGGATTTTTCAGATGTTCCAGAGGCTCCACGGTCGCGGCGAATACGAAGGCACCGGTGTCGGCTTGGCGATCTGTCATAAGATCGTCCACCTGCACGGCGGCAACATCACGGCGGAGAGCGCACCCGGGCACGGGGCGACATTCCTCGCGACATTGCCGGTGCACCAATCAGTCGCCCGAGCCGAAATCGATGACACGTAAAACAAAACCCATCACCATCCTGATGGCCGACGACGATGCGGAAGACCGCCAATTGACGAAAGAAGCGTTCGTTGAAAATCTCTTGGCCAACGACCTTCGCTTCGTGGAGAACGGCGAGGAGCTGCTCGATTATCTGAATCGCCGGGGCAAGTTCACCGACCCCGCCACTTCCCCGCGCCCAGGATTGATCTTGCTCGATTTGAACATGCCGTTGAAAGATGGCCGCGAAGCGCTCCAAGAGATTAAAGCGGATGCGCGTTTCAAATCGATTCGAGTCGTCGTGATGACCACGTCCCAGGCGGACGAAGACATTGCTTATTCTTACAACTTGTCGGCGTCGTCTTACATCATGAAACCGATCACGTTCGAAGGTTTGTTGGAAGTGGTGCGGGTGCTCGGCAAATACTGGCTCGAAATCGTCCAACTCCCGGACAACCCCGATGACAGCGCGATCTGAGCCGGCACCGATCATCCGAGTGCTCTTGATCGACGACGATCCGGAAGACTACCTCATCACCAAGGGGTTGTTCGGGGAACTGCCCGGTCACCGCTTCGCACTGGACTGGGTCGATGGTTACGATCTCGGCTTGTCCGCCATCACGGCCGGCTCTCACGATATCTATCTGCTCGACTACCGGCTCGGTTCGCACAACGGTCTCGAATTGCTGGAAGCGGCCCAAGTCGTCAATGCCACTGCAGCAATTATATTGTTGACGGGCCAAGGCCAGTACGACATCGACCGCCGTGCTATCGAGGCCGGCGCCGCGGACTACTTGGAGAAAGAGCGACTCGACCCGATTCTCCTCGAACGCGCCATCCGGCACGCGCTGCTCCAAAAGAACTACGAATTTACCTTGAACGCCAAAGTCACCGAGCGGACGGCGGAGCTCGAAAAGCTCAACGAAACTTTGGAACGCGAAGCTCTCGAGCGCAAAAAAGCCGACGCGGCACTCCGCGAAGCGGACCGCCGCAAAGACGAATTCTTGGGGGTGCTCGTCCACGAGTTGCGGAACCCGCTGGCCCCGATCCGCAATGCGATCACGATCATGCGGCTGAAGCGCGATATTCCGGACGCCGTCGATCGCGCGACGAAGATCATCGAACGCCAAGTCGTGCACATGGTTCGCCTGATCGACGAGCTCATGGACATCTCCCGGATCAACCGCGATAAACTCCGACTGATCACCGAACCGATTCGCCTCTCGGAAGCGATCACCGTGGCGGTCGAAATGAGTCAGCCCCAAATCGACAACGCCGGATTGACCCTCGAAATCCGCCAAGACCAGAACGATATCGTCATTACGGCGGATCGCCTCCGGCTCGCCCAAGTCTTCACGAACTTGATGAACAACGCCGCGAAATACACCGAGCCGGGCGGTACGGTCACCCTCACGACCCGCGTCGGCCGAGACGAGGTGGTCATCGCCATCCGCGATACCGGTATCGGCATCCCCGCCGACCAGATGCCCTACGTCTTCGAACTCTTCACCCAGATCGACCGCACTCTCAACCGCTCGCAAAACGGCCTCGGCATCGGACTTGCAGTCGCACATCGCCTCGTAGCCATGCACAGCGGGGCTTTGGAAGCGCACAGCGACGGTTTGGGCCACGGGGCCACCTTCACGGTGCGCTTGCCCATCGACCGCGATTAAACGAACCCCCAAGGATGCCACATGATCAACGAGTCACCCAACAAAGCTTGGCAGCGCGCGCTCACGACCCTGTCGGCGCTCGCGCTCTTCGTGACTATCATCGCCGCGCTCTATTGGGCCCGAGCCGTATTTCTCCCGATCACGATGGCGATTTTCCTCGCGTTCGTACTCAATCCGCTCGTCGTGCGGTTGCGCCGGCTCGGCTTGGGCAAAGCCCCGACGGTCTTGCTGGCCGTTTCCTTGGCGGGAGTCGTCGTCCTCTCCGTGCTGGGCATCGTCACTTGGCAGTTGACCGCGTTGACCATGACCCTGCCCGACAAAGCCGAGGGCATCAAAGCGAAAGTCGCTTCGGTGAAGGAATGGCTCGGGGGCAGCGGCGAAAATCGCTTCGCCAATATGTACGACGAAATCGCGGCGATGATATCTCCGCCG
>JBBRUN010000043.1:0-17053 GCA_038247765.1 Gemmatales bacterium
ATTGTCGATATCGGCCGGAGCCCCCGACGTCGCTAACGCGTCCGGCTCTGACAAGCCACCACAACGCGCAACGTGGATTGCCGGAGAATCAGCTCGTAGAAGCTCCAAGAATCGTTGTTACACACGGAATGTGAGCGTGGCAACAATTCTTGGAGGTTCAAATGACTCTTTGTCTGATACGAAGTCGTTGCCACATCGGGAATAACGAGAATTCCGTTTAGCTTTCGGAGCTTTCGGAGCTTTCAGCGAGGGGGGTATGCAGAATGACCGAAAGCTGAAAGCAATCGGACATCCTCCGCCAGAATCCGTGGGCGCAGCTATTCCGGTTGTCAAGAAGCGTCCGGTACGCGACGATAGTTCCATCGCACCGGTCGAGGTTCCCATGCTCAAGTTTCGCCCGGCCTTCACCCTCATCGAACTGCTCGTGGTCATCGCGATCATCGCCATCCTCATCGGCCTATTGCTGCCGGCGGTGCAGAAGGTGCGCGAGGCCGCGTCGCGGATGCGCTGCCAGAACAACCTCAAACAGCTCGGGCTGGCGTCCCACAATTACCACGACACCAACGGTTGGCTACCCCCCGGCGTCGCCCAACCGGGGCCGGACAACCGCTGGACGAGTCTGTTCGTCGAACTGCTGCCCCACATCGAGCAGGCCAATCTCGGCAACCAGTGGAACTACACGAACCCGAACGCCAATTTCGGCGGCGATGGCACCGTCGCAGCGGCCCAAATCGGCACGTTCGTCTGCCCGTCGGCCGGCATCGAGTCGAACCCGATCCGTTTCGGCACGTCGTCGCGCGGGGCGACCACCTACGCCGGGAACGCGGGTGCGAAAGCCTACCCGAGCTTCCGCGCGACCCAAGACGGGATGTTCGGATATTCCACGGCCAGCGCCCGAAACTCCGTTCGATTGACCGATGTCACCGACGGCCTCACCAACACGATCCTGTTCGGCGAACGCCAAGTGGGGGACGCCAACCTCGACAGCTTCCTGACGGCGCCCCTCGACACGGCCACGCCGTTCCCGCCGCTGGCGTCGCAGAATTCCTTCGCGGCGTGGTCCGGGAATTTCGGGCCGAACGCCGGGGCCGGCACGCTCGTGAGCGGCGGCCGCAGCATCAACTACGGCCACCCGATTCCGTACATTCCGCCGCCGCCCCCACTGCCGCCCTTGCCACCGATGCCGCCGCCGAAAATCCCGTGGGCGGCCCACAGCGAAGACGTCTGGGAGCGCATGTCGGCGTACGGCAGCCGGCACAACGGCGGGGTGAATGTGGCCCTCGGCGACGCCTCCGTGCGCTTCGTGCGGGCTTCGCTCGATCTCAACGTGCTGCGCGCCGTCAGCACGCGGGCCGGCGGCGAAGTTGTGCCCGGCGATTGGTGACCGCTATAACATCCGGGTCGCTCATTTTCTCCGAGGTGGGTCATGGCCTTCGATTACCGCTGCCCCGCGTGCAAGGCGAAGCTCCGTCTCGAAGACGAGCAACCGGCCGGCACGCCGATCGAGTGCCCCAAATGCGACGTGACTTTCAACGCGCCCGCGCTGTCCGAAACGACCGTGAAGAAACTCACCGAAGGGGATCCGCCCAAAGACGACAAACCGGCCGAACCGAAAAAGAAGAAGATCGCCAAGAACAAGATGGAGCAAGAGCGCACGTTCATGAACGAGTTCCTGCTCTTGGGGATCGTCGGCGGGGCCATGTTCGGCTTGATCCTGACCTGCACACTCATCTTGTGGCTCATGGGTCGGGCGGCCCGCGTCGAAGACATGGTGTCGCTGCTGCCGAGCAACTACAACGCGGTTCGCGGCGTCAGCGTCGACCAGATGCGCAAATATCCCGGATTCAAACCCGAAGTCGATCGGATCTACGATACCTCGATGGCCGAGGGATACGCCGAGTTGGCCAAGGCCATCGGGCAAGCGCCCGAGTCGCTGACCTACCTGATCATCGCCAAAGACGGTTCGACCCCAGGTAGCACGAGCTACGCCTACATCTTCCGCGTCAAGAAATCGTTCGACACCAAAGCCTTCGCCAAGATGGACGGCGCGACCGCCTCGGGAGAAGGGTACACCGTCTCGAACGCCAACACCGCCGCGTTCTTGAAAGGCTCCACTGTTTATTGTCCGAGCGATCAGCTCGTCGTCGTCTTCAAGGGGAGCGATCCATCCGGGAACATGTCGAAGATGGCGGCCGTGGCGAAGTCGGAACCGAAGGACAGCACCCGCGAGAAACTCGGGACCACCGGTCGATTGGCCATGCGGGCTCACTTCTGGACCATCGTCCGCCCCGAGGGCGCGATGAAAGATTACCTCAACACGACCGGCGCCACGGTGAAAACCGACATGCCCAAACTCACCAGTACGCTCGAAAGCGCCACCCTGTTGGCGACGTGGTGCACCGTGTCGGGCCGGGGTTTCCGCTTCGGTGCCGGCATCGAATGCAGCAGCGACGATGCCGCCAATGAACTCAAGAAAAACATCCGCGAGGGGAAACTCGGCAAAGGGGATGAATCCGAACCGCCGAACGAATTGAAGACCGCGCTTTCCATCGTGGGGCAGAAAAAGGAGTTCGGCGAATTCATGCAGTACGTCGATTTCAAAACGAAGAGCAAGAGCGCGTTCTGCACCTCCAAGCTGGAGTCGCCGGAGGGTTCCAAGAGCTACTTCGGCTTCTTCTCGAACGTCTATTGGGGCTCGCAAGGTTCCGGTGGCGGCGGTCCGGGCTTCGGCCCGCCCGGCGGTGGCCCACCCGGCGGCGGCCCGCCCGGAGGCCCACCCGGCGGAGGCCCACCCGGAGGTGGCCCGCCCGGAGGTGGCCCGCCAAGGTAGTCAACAGGTTGCAGCCATGCCCGATGTCGTCGCCTTCGGCGAAGTGATGGTTCGCCTCGCCCCGCCGCATTTTCAGCGGCTCGAGCAGGCGCGTACCTACGATGTCGAAATCGGCGGGGCCGAGCTCAATACCGCCGTCGGCCTCGTCCGCTTGGGTCGATCGGTCGAATGGGTCAGCGCCCTCCCTGCGAACCCGCTCGGCGAAGTCGTCCGCAACCGCGCCCGCGAAGTCGGCGTCGGCACCGCCGGTGTGCGGATGACGGCCGAAGGGCGCTGCGGCCTCTATTTCTTGGAGTTCGGGGCTGCACCCCGGGCCGGGTCAATCCTCTACGACCGCACCGGTTCGAGCATCGCGTTGGCGAAGCCGGGCGATTTCGACTGGCCTGCCCTCTTCGCGGGGGCGCGCTGGTTCCACGTCACCGGCATCACAGCAGCCTTGAGCGCGGGCTGTGCGGCGCTGACGCTTGAAGCACTGAAAGCCGCGCACGATGGTGGCCTCGGCACCAGCTTGGATCTCAACTACCGTAGCAAGCTCTGGAGCGTCGCCGACGCCGGGCGCACGCTGTCCGAATTGCTGCCGTACGTCGATCTGCTCATCGCCAGTACCGGCGATGCGGAACGACTCTTCGGCATCTCGGGGCCGAACTTCCCCGATGTTGCTCGGCAGTTCACCGAGCGCTTCGGCGTGCAACACGTGGCCGGGGTCGTCCGCGAAACGCCGCTGGTTTGGCGGAATCGCTTCGGGGCCGTCGGTTACAGCGCCGGGGCAGCGCACGAGACGGCGAACTACGAAGTCGAGATCGTCGATCGACTCGGCGCCGGCGACGCTTTCGCCGCCGGGTTGATCCACGGCTTACTCGACGGCGACTTCGAAAAGGGCCTCCACTATGGGGCCGCCATCGGGGCGCTCAAACACAGCGTGCCAGGCGATCTGCCCTTCGTGACGCTCGAAGAAGTCGAAGCGGTACTCGCGGGCCGAGGACTCCGGATTCGCCGGTAGTACACACCCGAATAGCAAAAGACTTGGACGCGTCTACAAGTCGTGACAGCGAAAACCAGTATCGCTGAAGTCCCTTTTATCGACAGGCAACTTCTGGAAGAGTTCAAGTTGGATGCTAAAACTGGCCTCTCGGTCAACCTCGATATTCACAGGCACAAAAGCGCAACGGAAAAGGGACAGCGATCATCGACATCCATCGAATTCGAGATCGGATTCGCTGAATGCACCGCCAAGAAAGTTATGGATGTCAAAAATCCGACGTACCTCGCCGTCGCCGAGTCGGGCCGCAATACCGGAATGCCCGCTTCCAACAGCGTCCTCGGATAGCGGAATTAGCCCTTCAGTTTCGCCAGCAATTCGGCGAAGTCGGCGGGGGGGGCGGCGTCCCAACTCACGAATTCTTCGGTTTCCGGATGCTGAAAGCCGAGGTGCGCGGCATGGAGCATCGGCCGCTTCGCGCCGGAGTCGTCCGGGTAGGGCATGCCGCCTTTGGGGCGGTCGTAGATTTTTTCCCCGCACAGCGGCGTCCCGGCTTCGCCGAGGTGGATCCGCACTTGGTGCGTACGGCCCGTCTCCAGTCGGCATTCGATCTTCGCGTGGCCACCGAGTTCCGCGAGCACTTTCACCCGCGTCACGGCTTTCTGTCCACCCGGCGGCTTCGGCTCTTTCGAACTCCCCCGTCGGCCGTCGCCGCGATCCTTCACGAACACCGATTCGATGCGGTTCTCTTCGGGGATGCCGCGGGTCAAGGCGACGTAATGGCGGTCGACACTGTGTTTGCGGAATTGCGTCATCAAGCTCGTAGCGGCCCGGGATGTGCGCGCGAACACCAGCAACCCGGTGGTATCGCGGTCGAGCCGGTGGACGGCCACGACTTTCCGGTTCGGCACCCCGAGCAACGTCGGCAGCAAATCGGCGAGCGTCTTCGGCAGGAACTTCTTGGCCCGCGCCCCGAACTCGGCCGTCTCCTCGGCGTTGCGAGTCGTCGTCAGGTCGGCCGGCTTGTTCACCACCACGATGGAATCGTCGAGGTAGACGATCTCGATCTTGTCGAGGATCGGGTTCGGCGGCGCGATCTCCTTGGCGACCTTGGGCTTCGCCTTCGGTTTGGGCTTCGTGATTGGCGTCTCGACTTCGTCGGTTTTCTTCGGCTTCGGCCCTTTGACCGTCTTCACTTCGATGGCGCCGGTGGCGATCCAAACGCGGTTGCCGGCCTTGATGCGCTGCTCCGGCGCGCGTGTGAGCTGCCCGGCGACGCGCACGTGGCCGCGCTCGACGATCCGCTTGGCCTGCGTCCAAGTGAGCAGGAATCGCCTGCGGAGCAACTCGGCGACGGTCCAACCGGATTCGCGCTTCTCGACGAGGAATTGAATCGCGGGCATGGTGGCGGAGGCTCGATCGGGTTCCCCCTCTCCGCTGCGGAAGGGGGTTAGGGGTGAGGTCGGCTCAACGGATCACTCGTCGATGGCGAAGACTTTCGGGTCGAGCTTCGCGCTGAGCTTGGCTTCGGTGAAGGTCGTGCTCATGAAGGTTTTGCCGTCGTGTTTCACGACCAGTTTCATCGGGATCTTCACGCCTTCGACTTCCTTGTAGTCGCTCATCACGTTCTCTTCTTCGACTTCTTCGCCGGAGCCGGGGGCGATCGCTTTGCGCGTGGTCGCGTGCAGCAAGCCCGTCTTCTTATCGAAATAGAGCGTCATCGTTTTGGTCTTTTTGCCTTCGACCAAGACCACTTCGCAATCGACGCCGCCGATTTTCGCTTCTTTCCCGGCCTTGATCGTGTATTTCTTGTCGTCGAGCAGCGGGTAGAGCATCGAGATTTCTTGGCTCGCGGCCCCTTGGCGGAGTTCTTCTATGGTTTTGTCGTCGAGCTTCTGGGCTTGGCCGTTGAGCGTGGTCTTGTATTTGTCGCCGTTGCCGATCTGTGCGATCGACAGCTTCTGGCCCATCAGCGCGGTGTCGATGGTCATCTTGAATTGATCGGGCAGTTGGTAGGCGACGGTGCCGGTGTACTCGAGCTCGGCCCCGAGGACGTTCATCGTGCCTTTCATTTTCATGTCGCCGGCTTTGTTCTTCTTGAGGGCCTCTTCGCCACCGTGGGCCTTGATCCCGGCGTTGACGGTTTTGATCGCGGCGTCGTCGGCCGAAGCCGTGCCGAGGGCCAAGAGAATCGCCACGGTAGCCAGTCCGAACTTGCGCATGTGTGGAACTCCGAAAATGGGGATGGGGCAGCCTCAGTATACGCCGGGATCGGCCGACCGTTCACGTCGGAACGCAACCCCGATAGCGATTGGTTCGATTCCACCGGTCTTGTCCGATTCCCCGACGGCAAGGGCGCGGCCCGTCGAGCGAATGACCCATCGGAGCGTTGACACTGCACTGGGTCGCCGGATAAGGTCGATGTAGAAGATTGCGGCCGCGCCTCAGAAGATAGGTGCAGAACAACATTTGAGCCTGCTCAATGTTGGCTCGTCAGAGCCGGAAGCGTTAGCGACGTTCGAGTTCGGCCCTCATAAACGATTGTTGAGATCGAACGGGTTCAAACGTCGCTGACGCGTCCGGCTCCGACGAGCCGATCGCAGGTTTTCTGAAAGAATTCCCGGTATGTACCTCATCAACCCCGATGTGATCGCCGAAGCCCGCGGCCTCTCGGTCGGCGCATCCGGGTTCGTGCTTTTCGTCGGCTTCTTGCTCTGGGCCTTCGGCTGGCGCTGGCACCGCTTTTGGGTCGTCTTCGCCATCACCCTGACGGCTGGCATCCTCGGCCTGAGCGCCGGGCAAAACGCCGGCGTGCAGATCCTCGTCGTCGGCGTCTTGTGCGCCGTCGCCGCCGGCATGCTGGCTCTCGAAATCGCCCGGATCTTGGCGTTCGTCACCGGCGGCGTCGCCGCGTGGGTCGCCGCGACGCTAGTGGCGCCGGGTGCCCAAGAACTGTGGGCGGTCTTCCTGTGCGGCGGCTTGCTCGGCGTCGTGCTCTACAAACTCTGGACGATGATCGCCATGAGCCTTCTCGGCATCCTCGTCTGCTGGCACACGCTGGCGGTCGTGGCGGAAGCCTCGATCGGTTTCGACGCGCCGAAATGGGCCACCGAGAATGCGTCCGCCCTCAACGGAGCGGTGATCGTCGGCACGCTGTTGGGCGTCTTCGTCCAATCGAAGACCGGGCGGGCCGAAGCAACGGCCGAGGCCGAAGCGAAGACCGAGAAAAAATCGAAGTCCGAAGAAGACGAAGAGATCCCGACGCTGTCTTGGGTCAAACGCATGCTTCCGGTGGGCAAAGCGGCGTAAATAGATGTGCGCAAGCCCCGATTACGGCTGCGGCACCATCTGCGTGAACGGCGGCACGAACGCCTGCAAACAAACGATCAACCCGACGATGCAGGCCAAGAAGATACTGTGCCAGATGACGGCCTTGAAGATGTCGGCCTCTTTGCCGACTTGGTTCGTCCCCGCCGTGGCGACGCAGATGCTCTGGGCGTCGATCATTTTCCCCATGACGCCGCCGGTGCTGTTGGCCGTGCAGATCAACACCTCGGCTTGGCCGCGCGTCAAATCCGGCAGCGTACCGGCTTCGTGGAGCTGACCGGCCGTAATCTTCTGCAAGCTGCCGAACAGGGCGTTGCTACCGGCGTCGGTCCCCGTGAGGAACACACCGAGCCAACCCAGTAACGCAGCGAAGAACGGGTACAGCGCCCCCGTCTCGGCGAAGGCGACGCCGAGGGTCGCGTCCATCCCGGCGTACTTCGTGACGTAGCTCAGGCCGAGCATACAGGCGATGGTGGGGATCGGGATTTTCATGTTTTGCATCGTCTTGATCAGCACCGTCTTCAAGACCCGGGGCGGCGTGCGGAGCACGAGCGCCGAGATCAACACCGCCACGACGCACGGCGTTCCCGCGGCCGTCAGCCATTTGAATTCGAAGACCGCTTTTTCGAGTCGGGCATTCCCCGTCGCCCCCGGCGCTTGCAACCGGTCGGCCCGTTCCACTTGCATATGCAAGCTCGGCACTTCGATCGGGTAATACGAGTTGACAATACCGAGGTCGATGGGGCCGGGTTTCTCCATCTGCCGGGCGAAGCCGATGACGCCGAGGCAGAGGGCCATGATGACGAACGGCGACCACGCCTTGATGACGAGGCCGGTCGACAATGGGCGTTCGTCGTAGGCGTTCGCTCCGAGGAGCCGCTTCATTTGGTTTTGCGCTTCGATGGCGTGAGCGTCCGTCGGCGCGGCGAGCACGGGCGGGTTCACCGTGGCCGGGTCGCTCGGCACCGGGAACTTCCACTCGTTTTTCGGCTTCCACACGTACTTCAAAAACAGGGCCATGCAGATCATCGAGAAGATCGCCCCGCCGACATCGGTGAGGGGCCAAAGCGACGCGCCGGGGATCCAGTTGTGCATCGTGGCGAAGAAGTATTGGAAGATCGCGAACGAGCCGCCACCGACGAGCAGCGCCGGCCAGACTTCGAAGGTCTGCCGCCACGTGCACATCACCTTCACCATGTAGAAGGGGATCAAGCACGACAGAAACGGCAGTTGGTGGCCGCACATCGTGCTGATCGCGTCGCCCGGCAAACCGCTCACCTGCGAGAGCACGAACACTGGTGTTCCGAGGCCGCCGTAACAGACCGGTGACGTGTTCGCGATCAGGCAGATGACGGCGGCCCGCAGCGGCGGGACGCCCAAGCCCGCGAGCATCGCCCCGCAGATGGCCACCGGCGCCCCCGAGCCGGCCGCCCCTTCCATGAGCGCCCCGAAGCAAAAGCCGATGAGCACCGCTTGCACGCGGGCATCGCCGCTGAGCCCCGCGATGGATCGGCGGATAATCGAGAACATCCCCGTTTCGACGGTGAGGTTGTAGATGAGCATCGCGCCGAAGACCGTCCAGCCGATGGGGAGCAAACCGAACGCGGCCCCGTTGGCGAATGACAGCGTCGCTTTCTCGAGCGGCATGCCGAAGACGAGCCACGCCAGCGCGATGGCCAGCACGCCCCCGGCGGCGCCGGCGTAACTGGCGATCCAGCGCCGGCCGACCAACAAGTAGAAGAGCAACAGCACCGGCAGCGCCGCGACGACCGTGGAGGCGAAGCGGTGATTCAGCGGATCGAGGTTTTGGACGAATTCGGCGAACAGCATGAGTGGGCCAGCACGGGTGGGGAGGACCGAGTGGAGTGAGAGTGTACACGGAATCGGCAGGTGTGCGCTACTGGTTCATTGCGGTAAAAAGGTATCGTCAAAAATTTCGTCCCAACGGGACGACAGAAGGTAGCCTGGTCTGGAGCGAAGCGGAACCCCGGAACGCTGTTATCGCGCGGCCGGCTTCAAGGCCTTGTCTGCCAAGTCCAATCGGTAGAGCACTTGGTTGTAGTTGTAGCGCGGGGTCTTGTCCGGGTTGCCGCTGAAATCGTTCGTGTACGTCCCTTCGAAGTGGATCGTCCGGCCGCCGTCGCGGTCGAGAAACGCAGCCGACGCAAGTGCGCCCCCAAATAACTCTTGCTGCGGATCAGGCTACACGCCGCCAGGCGGAACGTGTAGGCCGCCCGACCCTTGCTGCGCCGCGTCCGGCTCGATTGGACCTTACCCCCGGTCTTCTTGAAGTTCGGACACAGACCCAGCCAACTCGTGAAGTGCTCGGAACCCACCGAAGTCAAGGCGAACCCGACAAGCCGCGAACGGATACAAAAAGAACTTAAATCTGCGTCGCAAGATCGAGCCAATACGGCTAGGATGGGTCATCTTCTGCTACCACGACCTCAAGGCATTCCCATGCGATTTCTCCTGGCTACCGTCACTCTCCTGTCGTCCCTCTGCATCACTCACGCCGACGAACCCGTCATCGTGCCCCCCGTAGAATTTAATTATATGGATCGCATCATTATCGATGCCCAGACTCCCAATAAGGTCTCCTTCACCTGGCGGGGCGTTGGCATCAGTGGGAGGAAGATCCAGGAATCGACGTTGAACCGGGCCAGAGTCCTGAGCCGCAAGCTCCGCGACCTGTTCGGAACTCGGGTGTGGCTGTCCGATTTCGACACGCGGAATCGGAAGGATATCGCGGAGTTGGGTTTCTCCATCGAGTCCGGCTTGGCAGATGATGTCGCGAAACTGACCGAGTTCAAGGCCTTCCTGGCGAAGAATGAGGAGCTTGTCCGCATTCGAAGTGGAATCTTATATGGGGTCGCCGGTAAAGCGGACGATGCCTCCCTGGACCGACTCGCAAAGGTGTTTCCTGACATCCGCTCCGTCGAGTTGATCGGTTGCCCGGTGACCGGCGACGCCTGGCCAACCCTCGCGAAGTGGAAGCAACTGAAAGAGTTGACCATCACCGGGGCGAATCTCGCCGGAAAATCGGCCGCACCCCTGGCGAGCCTAACGGAGTTGACGCGACTCGACCTCAGAGGTTCGAGCAACGATGAGCACGCGAAATGGATTGGCAAATTAACGCAGCTTCAAAACCTCGATCTTCAGGATTCGCCGCTCACCGACGTGGGACTGGCACAACTGGCCGGACTCACCAAGTTGGAGTCTTTGACCCTTGCAAACACGGCGATTTCAGATGCAGGTTTGGCATCTTTGAAGGGGATGACCAAGCTCAAGTTACTGTCCTTACAAGGAACCAAGCTCACTGGATCGAGCCTTTATTTCCTCAAAGAAATGCCACTTGAAGAAGGAGGTTTAGCGATGCAACGCACACTCTTAACAGGCAAAAACTGGATGGAGCACGTCCCCAATTTGAAGAGCTACAACAAAGGGCTGATGATGTTCACCCGTGACAGTAAGATCACGCCCGAGGAAGAGGCCCGGATTAGAAAGATGCTACCGCCCTCCTCTGGGGCACTATTGAAGTAGCCGTGCTTCCGTGGTGCACCACGTTGCAAAACGTCTGCCGGTCGTGCGTCAGCACCTTCGCGGCGGTGCCGAATGGCCCGGCCGGATGGGACGATTCGGCGTACCAGACTTCACCGAGGTGGGACGCCTTCCCGCCGATCTGCCCCGCCAACAACACCCAGCATTTGCGGTACTCGTTCCAGCGCACCGAGCCGCTGTGCAGCGCGATCCGCTCGGCCGGTGCCGACGCATCGGCTGGGAAGAACCGGGCCGACTCGGGTTTCAGTTTCTTCTCCTTCACCCACTTTTGCTCGGTCTTCGAGTCGCTCGGTGCCCGTTCCTTCTGCCAACGCCACCGGGGCTCACCCTTCTCCCATTCGCAAGTGAAGGCTTCGTACTCCGACGGATCGAGGACGGCTTTCAGAGTTGCCGGCACGCGCACGTTCGGGGTCGGGCTGCCGAAGAGGAGCCATTTTTTGCCGTCCTCTTCGAAGGCAATCGGGTGGCCGTGGGGGCGCCGCCAGTTTTCTTTCAACGGCAGTTCTTTCACTGGCTCGAAGATGGCTTTCTCGTCGTTGAAGACGGCGATCCCCTGTTCGTATTCGGTGTCTAACCCCTTGCGGCGCGAGAAGTGGCCGACGAGTTTTTCAGCTCCTTTTTCATCCCCGACGACGAACAGACCGACGATCCAGATGACACCCTCGGGCCGTTCGATCAACGGCATCATGGCGCGGGCGAACTCGGTTTTCTTGTCCGTGAAGTAGTCGAAGGCGATGCCCGCAGCCGGGTCGGACTTCGGATCCTTCGGGTCGGGAATGGCGGTCGTCGCCCCGGCCGTGCGGAACAGGCCCAGTGGATAATCCATGCGGGAAGTATCGCCCCAGAGCCAGTAGACCTTGCCCTTGTAGATGGCCGCTTGAACCGAATCTTGCCCGGCGACGCGGCCCGGCCGGGTGACGGGCGGCTGGACTCCGAGCAGTTCGCTATCGCGATAGAGGCCATCGCCGGTCAGCCGACACAAGCGCTCGGCGACAATCTTCCGTTCGATTTTGATTTCGACCGGTCGGCCGAGCTTCGGCGTGATTTTGACGCCCCGGAAGCCGAAGCCGTCCTTGGGCACTTCGTAGCCGTGGCTGCGGATGCTGAAGTAGAGTTCGCGATCCATCAGCCCCGGTTCTTGGAACGCGATCCGCCCCGCGTTGTCGGTCACGAACTTCAGGCCGTTCACGGTTTCGAGTTCGACGAGGGGCACGCCCCGGCCGCCGGCGGAATCGACGACGCGGATCTCGGCGAAGGCGGGAGGCTCGGCGCAGGGCGATTCGGCGGCGCTGCCCAGGACGAACCAGACGGGAATAGCGAATAGGGCGGGGGCGAATTTCACGTGGGTGGCCCGATGGGGAGCGGTTGGCTACAGATGAAGATACTCTCGCAAGCCCGTCGACTACACCGGCGGATCGGCCTAGATTAGCGAAACAGGCACGCCGGGATCCGCGACTATGCACGACGACAACGAACCGATCGACCCGCACGAAGTGCGTTACATCCTCCGGCGCGTGGCGGCGTACCGGGAAGTCTGCGAGCGCGTTCGCAAGGGCAGCACCGGGGCGCTCATCTTCGGCGCCATCATGCTCGCCATCTGGTACTTCTTGGTCGATCCGAAGCAGGAGTTCAAATGGATGAGCATCATCTATCTGAGCCTCGCCTGCCTAGAGTTCGGCAGCGGCCTGCTGAACCGGATCGTCCCCTCGGCCGAGGGCGTGCTGCTGGCCGCGCTCGTGCTGTTCAGCTTCGGCGGCTGGACGGTCGCGCGGCAAGTGCTGTACTGGCAACAAATCATCCCCGGACGAGTGGAGCCGATCTTCGCCGTGCTGGGCGCGATGTGGCTCGTCCAAGGATTCCGCCAAGCCCAAGGTTATCTGCAGTTGCGCAAGGAGTTCGCGGATCGGCCGACGCGGGCGCAAATCCGCTGGTTCGCCGACTTGCTCCGCGAGGTCAAATTCTCCGATCCGAAACTCGATGCGCAATCCGTCTTCTTCGACACGCAACCGGCGCTCACCGGCAAGCTCCTCGGCGACACGGCATTCTTCGTGGATCAAGCGGACGAGACGATCATCGTCTCGAGGCGCGAAGTCGATTTGGAACGGGAAGAATCGGGCGGCGACCGACCGGCCCGCGGCTACCTGAGCATCTCCGGCATCAACTTCCGTCCCTTCCAGCTCGGCACGAAGACGTGGGAAAACTACGTGGCCTGGAAGCGCGAAGGGGGCCAAGAACCGCCGCCACCGGTTGTGAAACCCGCCCGCCGCCCTCGGGATGACGACGAACAAGAGTAATCACTCGGCCGATTCCGACAGCCGCAATCGCAGGGCATTCAACGCCATCTTTGCGGTGCGGCTCTGCACTTCCGCGCGAGTGCCGAACCAGTTGAACGGATAGACCTCGCAGCCGCCGGCATCCGCCAACGCGACGAATACTCGGCCCACCGATTCCCCCGTCGGCCCGGCGTAGCCCGTGGTGGCCACACCGAAGTCGGCGCCGAATTTCTTTCGCACGCCTTCGGCCATCGCTTGCGCCACCTCGGCACTGACAGCCGTATGTCGCTCGATCCGTTCCGCCGGCACGCCGAGTTCGCGGATCTTCACTTCGTTGGTGTAGGCCACGACGCCTCCCAGCAAATGTACACTTGCACCGGGAACGCGGGCCAGCAGGCTCGCCACCTGCCCGGCCGTGATGCTCTCCGCCGTGGCCACCGTCTTGCGGCGCTCCATCAGCAATTGCATCGCGGCGTCGTGGAGTTCGACCGCGTCGGTGCCGAAGACCAGCTTCCCGAGCCGCTCCCGGATGATGCGCTCCGTCGGGGCGACCATCGCCTCCGCCGCGGCGATGTTCGCGGCCTTCGCCAGTATCCTCAGGGAAATGACGGCGTCGCTGGCGGTGATGCCGACTTCGGGCACGGCCCCACGCTTCGTCACGTCGCCGAGCATCTGCTCGATTTGCGATTCCCCGGCCCCGAAGGTGTTGATCTTTCGTTCGAGGAACACCCCGCCGCCGCCGAAACCGAGGCTCGCCAAGCGCGGCTTCACCTGCTCGGTAAACATCTTGAACATTTCGGACGGCACCCCCGGCATGGCCGCGACGACCTTGTTGCCGAAGGGCATCCAAATGCCGGGGGCCGTGCCGATGGGGTTGGGAATCGGCTCGCTGCCGACGGGGAACTGCGACTGAACCCGGTTGCGGTCGGGCATCACCCGGCCGCGTTTGGCGAACATCCCTTGCACTTGGGTCAGGCTCGGTTCGTTTTCGTAAAGGCCGACGCCGGCGACCTTCGCCAGCACTTCGCGCGTGAGGTCGTCGAGCGTCGGACCCAAGCCGCCGGTGCTCAGGACGAGATCGGCGCGCGCGAGCGCTTGCCGGAAGACGAGGACGTTGTCGTCGAAGTCGTCGGCGACGGTGGTGTGGAACCCGACGGGGATGCCCATCTCGGCGAGCCGCCGCGACAGCCACTGGCCGTTGGTGTCGAGGTTCTGGCCGGAGGTGATCTCCGTGCCGATGGAAATGATTTCCGCTTTCATAGTGGTGCAATTGTAGGGGGCGGGCGGTACAATTTTACCGTCGCGATGGAACGGACGCGCCGTGGAGTGACTGTTCATGCCGATTCACGATTGGACCCGCGTACCGTCCGGGCTGTTCCACGACTTCCATCAGAGCTGGTCGATCCGCATCAAGGACGCCCTGAATTCCGGGCGTTTGCCCAAGGGCACTTCCGCGCTCGTCGAACAGCGATCCGGGCCGAGGGAGTCGGACGTGCTGGCGGTCGAATCGCGACCGCGGCGTCCGAAGGGCCATTTCAACGGCAGTGCGGGAGGCGTGGCGACCAAGCCGAAGCCGGTGACGACGTTCGTGCGGCAGACGACGCGCGAGTTTCATACGACGCGCGCCAATCGCATCGTCGTCCAGCACCACCTCGGGCGGACGATCGCCGTTATCGAAATCGTGTCGCCGGGCAACAAAGACGGCAAAAGCGCGCTCCGCGAGTTCGTCGAGAAGACCGCCGATTTCCTCCGCGCCGGCATCCACGTGCTGATCGTCGATCTTTTCCCGCCGACGGCGCGCGATCCATTCGGGATGCACAAAGTGATTTGGGATGAGATCATCGAAGAGGACTTCGCGGCGCCGGCGGGGCGGGATCGCGTGCTCGCGTCCTACGAAGTCGGCGATGTGCGGATCGCCTACGTCGAACCGGTCGGCCTCGGCGAAGCGCTCCCGGACATGCCGCTGTTTTTGTCGAACGAGTTCCATGTGATGGTCCCGCTCGAAGCGACGTACTGTGCCACTTGGGACGCCGCGCCGGAGGAATTCCGCATCGCGGTGGAAACCGGCTTGATTCCCGGCGATGATGACGAGTGAAAACGGCACGGGTCGTCGTATTCTAATTGCAGGGGCGATTCCCGGAGATGGGTAAGATGCGTGCGCGGTTGATACCCAGCGACGGGGGTTCCCCGGTGGAACTCGTCAAAGACCTCACGGTCATCGGGCGCGGCGAAGACTGCGACCTCCGGCTCGACCACAAGAGCGTCTCGAAGCGCCACTGCGTGCTTGTGAAGACCGACGGCCTCGTGCTGATCCGCGACCTCGGCAGCACCAACGGTACGCGCGTCAACGGCCAGCGCGTGCGGCGCGGCTCGCTCTTGCCGAACGACAACCTCTCGGTGGCCAACTTCCGCTTCGCCCTGAAATTCGGCGACGGCCCGATCACCGTACCGGTCAACGGTTCCGCGGAGGCCGGAGCTCACAGCGAAGACAGCTCCGACACGGAGCAAGAGCCGCTGCCCAAACCCACGGCCCCGCCGGTGCTGCGGAACGCACTGCCAGACGAGTATCCGTGAGTCGGGCCGCGGTGAATTGCGTCACTTCTTCCGCAATGCCTTGTCGGCAATGTCGCTCCTGTAGTGGGCACCGGGGAACGAAATCAACTTCACCGCTTCGTAGGCTTTCGCTTTCGCTTCAGCCAGCGTTGCGCCGAGGGCCGTGACGCCGAGCACCCGGCCACCGTCAGTTTCGATGCGCTCCCGAGCGAACTTGGTGCCCGCGTGGAAAACCTTCACGTCGGCCAGTTTCGCGGCAGTGTCCAACCCCGAGATCGGCTTGCCGGTTTCGAGCTTGCCGGGGTAGCCCGCCGAGCACATCACGACGCACACCGCCGGCCGCGGATCCCACACCACCGCGTCGTCCGGCAGTTCACCGAGGCGCTCTTGGGCCACCGCCAGCAGTAGTTCCAACAGGTCGGACTGCAACCGCATCAAAATGACCTGCGTTTCCGGGTCGCCGAAGCGGCAGTTGTATTCCAGCACCTTTGTCCCTTGCTTCGTCAGCATCAGCCCCGCGAAGAGCACGCCGCTGAACGGGTTCCGAGCCCGCTTCATCGCGTGGACGATCGGCACGAAGACGCTCTCTTCCGATTCCTTCACCAGCTCCGGCGTGCCGATGGGGGCGGGGCAGTACGTCCCCATGCCACCGGTGTTCGGCCCCGTATCGCCGTCGAATACGGCCTTGTGATCCTGCGTCGGCGGCAGCGTCAGAATCGACCGGCCCGACACCAGCGCGAGCATCGACACCTCGTTGCCGTCGAGCTTCTTTTCGACGATGATTTGCTTGCCCGCCGTGCGGCCGAACTCGTCGGCGATCATGATGCGCTCAACCGCCTTCAACCCTTCCAAGATGTCCTTGCAGACGATCACGCCTTTGCCCGCCGCGAGGCCGTCGGCCTTCACCACCACCGGATAATCCCGGCTGGCGACGTACGCTTGGGCGGCGCTCGGGTGGTCGAACACGCGGAAGTCGGCCGTCGGCACGTCGGCGTGCCGCATGAGGTTTTTGGAGAAGACCTTGCTCGATTCGATCTTCGCGGCCTCTTTGGTTGGCCCGAAGACGGTGATGCCGCGCTCGCGGAGGTAGTCCGACAAACCGAGGGCCAGCAGATCCTCCGGCCCGATGACGACGAGGCCGACGTTCTCTTTGATGCAGAAGCGGGCGAGTCGTTCGAAGTCGGTACCGTCGAACGGCAGGTTCACGCCGTCTTTGGCGGTCCCGGCGTTGCCGGGGCAGCAGTACACGGTGCCCGCCTGCGGACTCTGGGCCAGCTTCCAAACGAGGGCGTGTTCCCGCCCCCCTTTACCGACGACGACGACGTTGATTTTCATCGGGGCATCTTAGCAGAATCGACGGCTGGCGTAGGCAAGGGAGCATCGAACCCTGAGCAGGGTTAACCGATGCAAACAGCTGGACTGCTTGAATAATCCTCTGGTTCACTTCGACTTTCCGACTTCGCAAACGCGATACAAGTTTTTCGTTCGCAATTCCAATCTGCGATCACACTCCAACAGCATCCGATCGGG
>JBBRUN010000044.1:0-16808 GCA_038247765.1 Gemmatales bacterium
CTTCAACGCCGAGATCGCCGTGAGCAGTTGGGTAGCGGTGCGGGTCGTGCCAACGGGACACACCAATCCGTTCTTCGTGATCGTGGGCGACAAACCGATCCGGGCGAACAAAGCGAGCGCCGAGTGGTGCTTGGCCGGGGTTGAGCAATGCTGGAAGTCGAAGCAGAAGACTTACCACAAGGACGAACAGAAGCAGGCCGAGGCCGATTACGACCACGCTCGGAAAGTCTACAAGGCCATCGTGGCGGAATCGAAGTGATTCGACCTTTCGGCGGGGGCGGGCGTAAAACAAGGATGGTCGTCCTCTCCCCGTCGTAGGAAGCCGCGCCGTGACACCACCCGTGACTCCCCCGCGCCGTTCGCGCCGACACGTGTTCCTCGCGCTCGGAGGCGTAGGGTTGCTCGGCATTGCCGTCGCGGCGTTTTTCCTGCTCCGAAAGCCGGTGGACAAACCGAAGAGCGACCCGCTCGCGGCGACCGAGGCCAACGCCCGCGGCATCGGGCAGATGGAGCAATTCAATTACTCCGACCCGTTGAAACCGACGGACGCGGTTCGCGAATTCACCGAAGCGGTGCGGCTGGCGCCGGACTGGTTGCCCGCCCGCATCAACTTGGGGATGGCCTTGTACAACTCCGCCGCGGCGGTCGATGATCCGGTCTTGTCCAAAGCCATCGCGCTGTTCGAAGGCGTGCTGAAAGACGACTCGGATAACCCTTACGCGCATTTCAACCTCGGCATCATCCACCTCTACCGAGCGAAATTCGAGTCGGCCCAAATGCACTTCCGCAAAGTGCTCGACCGAGATCCCACCGACGACCGTGCTTGGTTGTACCTCGCGCAGTCGTACCCGAATTACTTGATCGACGACGAACCGAAGAAATACTTGCAAAAAGCCGTCGATTTGAACCCCTACTTGGTTCCCGCATGGTCCGGCCTCGCTTACCACGATTCGACCAACGATGCGGATCGCCTAGCGATGATCCAGCGAATGGAAGATCTGCGCAAATCGAACTGGGAGGACGAAGCCCGCGCGACGAAACACTCCGAACAAGGTCGCTACGCGACTTGCATCGGGACGGGCTTGGCCAAGCCCGCCGACATCGGGCCGATGCCGATGTTTGAGCAGCAATCGACGTGGGCCGATGCCCCGGGTGTCGAGTGGGACCTGGGCGCGCGGGACGGAAGCACCATCCTCGACGGCTTGCTGTCGAAGATGCGCACGCGCTTCGGCGGCACGATGATCCGCTTCGATTTCGACGGCGACGAAAAGCCCGATCTGCTCGTGCTCTCGGCGGTCTACCGCGATGGCAAACTCGGCGACGTGCTGCTGCGCAACACCGGCACCGGCTTCGAAGATGTTTCGGTCGCCGCCGGCTTGGGGAACATCGGTAGCCTCGCCGGCGCGGTGGCCGACTTCGACAATGACGGCCGACCCGACCTCGCGCTCAGCGGGCCGAACGGCATGCGGTTGTTGCGGAATGCCGACGGCAAGACGTTCGAAGACAAGACCGCCGCGGCCGGGTTCGACAAATCGACCGGCATCTTCTTCGCGCTCAGTTGGCTCGACATCGATCAAGACGGCGACCTCGACTTGATCGCCGGCCGCTACGCCGACAATTCGAAAGAAGCCGTGGACGCGCTCAACGGCAAGAAGCCCGGCGGGACGGGGAAGGTCGTCGTTTTGCAGAATAGCGGCGTCGCGCCGCCGTCGAACATGAACGAACCGACACCGCCGCTGACGATCGCATTCAAGCCGATCGAAGTGCCGGCGCTCAGCGTCCCCGGTCCCGTGAGCGGGCTCGTCGCCACCGACATCGACGGCGATAAAGACGTCGATCTCGTCGTACTGATTGATGGCCGGCAACCGGTGGTCGTTCTCAACGACCGACTGATGCGCTTCAGCCTCGGCCAGCCATTGCCGACAACCGCGACCGATCTCGTCAGCGGGGTCATCCTCGATTCCAACGGCGACGATCAATCCGACTTGCTCTTGCTCGCCCCCGGCAAGCCGGCGTTCCTCGTCAGCGCCAAAGCGCTCCCCGACGCGAATCTCGCCAAGCGGTTCGCGGCCGGTGCGACCGACGCCCCGGCGCTCGTCTCGGCGCAGCGCTGCGACCTCGATCTGGACGGCCGGAGCGACATCGTCGGACTGGCGAAGGACGGCAAAGGCCTATTTTTACAAGGTGATGGCGAAGGCAAGCTCGCCAATCGCAGCGAGCCGTTTGGCCCCGCCGTCGCCAAACTGATCGGCTTGAAGGCTGTGGCGACGATGGATGCCAACGGCGACGGCACACCCGATTTCATCGCGTGGACCGTGGACGGCGTGAAGGTGTTCCTCGGCCAGAGCAACGGCAACCAAGGCTTGAAGCTCGCCTTCACCGGCGTCCGCGACAACAACAACGCCGGCTCGGGCCAGAAGAATCTGCGCACGAACACCAGCGGCATCGGCATCAAATGCCGGACGGTGACGGGTCCGCTGTTGTCGATGGTCGAACTGACGACGCTCTCCGCCGGACCGGGGCAATCGCTGCTCCCCATCGACATCGGCCTCGGCCGGCGCACCCAGACCGACGCCGTGCGTTTGCGCTGGCCCGATTGCGTCGTGCAGGCGGAACTCGCGACCCCGGCGGGGGCCGTCGTCACGATCCGCGAAATCAACCGCAAGCCGACATCGTGCCCGGTGTTGATGACGTGGGATGGCGAGAAGTGGATCTACATCACCGACTTCCTCGGCGGCGGCGCGCTCGGCGAATCGGGTTCCGATGGCTCCGTGCGGCCCCCGCGACCGGAGGAATCGGTGAAGATCGAAGCGCATCAACTCGGTTTGAAGAACGGGAAGTACGTCGTCCGCATCGCGGAGCCGATGGACGAAGTCATGTATCTCGACGGTATCCGCCTCGCGGTCGTCGATCACCCGGCTGATGCCATCGTCTACCCGGACGAACGCTTCGCGGTGGCCGAGCCGCTGCCGACGCAGAGAATTCTGGCGTTCCGCAAACGCATCGCGCCGACGATGGCGCGCGATCACCGGGGCGTCGACCAGACCAAGACGATCCTCGACCGCGATGGCAAGACCGTCAGCGGATTCGCCAAACGCTCATGGCTCGGCTTCGCCGAAGAACATTGGCTCGAGTTCGACTTCGGTGATCGAGTGAAGGATTTCCCGAAGGCGCCGCGCTACCTCGTGCTGGCCGGGTGGACCGATTACCCATATCCGGAGTCGATCCTCGCGGCGGAACAAGCCGGGATCGCGATGTTGCCGCCGGTGTTCGAACGCAAGAAGACCGACGGCACTTGGGAGAAAATCGCCGACATCGGCTTCCCGGCCGGGTTGCCGAAGGTGATGACCGTGCCCGTCGGCGATTCCGCCGGCCCGTTCCGGCTGCGTACGAATCTGCAAATCCACTGGGATCAACTCTTCCTCGGCGCGGCTGAAGATTTGGCTTTGACTACCGAATTGAAACCGCTCCGGGCCGCGCTGTCGCACCCGGGTTGCGTGCAGGAAATCTCGACGAACGGCAAGCCACCGCAGGCCTACGATCCGGTGCGGTTCGAAACGGTGGCCACCACGAACTGGAAAGGGTACCTCACGAAACTCGGCGACGTCACCGAGTTGCTGAGCGGGGTCGATGACCGCTTCGCGATCTGCGGTCCGGGCGACGAAGTGCTTCTCGAGTTCGACCCGGCCCTGTTGCAGCCGCTGAAAGCCGGGTGGGTGCGGTCGTTCGTGCTGCGCACCCACGGCTACTGCAAAGACACCGCCCCGACGACCCAAAGCGGCGGCGACGTGAACCCGCTGCCTTTCCGGGGCATGAAATCGTACCCGCACCGGGAAGCGGGGCCGAAGTCGCACGCGGACGACCTCCGGCTGTGGCACACACGCCCGGCCGGGCCGCGCTAAATCCGGACGAAAACTTTCTTCGCGTACAACCACCACAAGCCGAGCCAGTACACGGCGAGCACCGCCGCCCCTGCGACGACTGGCTCCGGCTTCGCACCGAGGATTTGGAAGGCGTTTGCGCCGAAGTGCGTTTTGAAAGTGCCCACGATGAATGCGGCGATAGGCAATTCTGCGATGCAGTAGATCAAGATCGAATTGGCACCGATCACGCGCAGCGGATACGACCATCCCCAGTATCCAACGGCGTCGGTCGCCGCGTGGAAGCCGGCCAGAAAGACGAAGCACCAGCCGCCGCTGAAGAGGACCCAACTCGGCGTCCAGATGCGTTTGACCATCGGGCCGACGCCGAGCGCGTCGATGCCCCAACCCGCCGACAGCAACCCGGCACCCACGGCGGCGAACAGACTCGCTTTCTTCCACGGGGTCATCCCGCTTCGCAACCATCCGCCGGCCATCAATCCGAGGAGCATCGTTGCCAGCGTCGGGAAAAAGCTGAGAGTCGCATAGCCGCCGCGGTTGGCCAGAAACGGCGCTTCTCGCGGGAACGAGTTGAGGATCGTCCGGTCGACGGCGAATGCGAGGTTGTCGTTCTTCTCCCAGTGGCTCTCGAAGCCTTTCATACGGTGGGGCCAAAGCGGCGGCTCGCGTATGTCTGAGACATCCGTCGGAAAGATTGCGAATGCTAGCCAATAGGCCGCCAGCAATAAGCAGATGGTCACAGCGTGCCATGCCGGGCGATCCCGGCGCGCCCACGCCAACAGGAACAGTGGGAAGTAGCCCAAGCCGATCTGCGTCAGGGTATCTTCGAAGGTGAAGTTCGTTTGCGGCTTGCCGACCGAGCGCAGAACGATGCCCAGCGCGATGAGCAACACGCTGCGGTAAGCGGCGTGCCGCGCGGCCCGGCCGAGCGACTGCCCGGCCGATTGCCGGCGGGCGATCGAGAATGCGATCGCCGCGCCGACAAGGAACGAGAACGACGGCTGGATAAGGTCGTGCAGCGAACAACCGACCCACTCGACGTGGGTCGTGTGGAACAGCACGCTTCGCCAAAAAGGGCTTTCGGGGAATTGCTTGGCGACGCTGGGCAGCCGCAGGACTTCCGCGAGCATCAAGAACATGACGAACCCGCGATAGGCGTCGATCGAGGTCGCGCGGCTGTTCACGTTCGGCCCCTCGGATTACTTCCTCAGCGACGCCGGTTGATCGACGTAGGGCTTAAAGAGAAAGCTGTCGATCCTCACGACGCCTTCGAAGTTACTGCCCAAAGCGTAGAGGTAGCGCTTGGTCGCATCCTCTTTGCCGATGCGCAAAAGCTGCGCCGGGCCAGTCTCGGGTACGATCAAAACTTGAAAAGCGCCGTCTTGGACATCAAGGCCCATCTCGGCGGTCAGGCCTGGGACGTACTCGGATGTCCGCGGCGCTTCGAGCACCATGAGCAGCCCCGCGAGCTTGCTCGGGTCGAGCGGGAAGTCTTTCGGCTCCGTGGCGACCCACGCGTTCCCCCGCTTCTCGAGCTTCAACACGAACGGCTTGCCATCCAAGGTCGAGTTCTTCCACGCCGTAATTTCGAGCCGCTGAACCTTCGACGCATCGACCCGGAACAGCACTCGGTCGCGCAGGTCGGCGGCGGCGTATTGGTCGAACAAATCCTTCGGAGCGGTGAAGACGAATGGCTTATCCGCAACGCGGAAGTACACGGCTTTCTTGTCGTCGGTCTCGGTTCCGAACTCGTAGACGCGATCCGGCTGTTTATCTTGGCTCACGGCCGCTTTCATCCGCGGCGCGGTCAGGCCCCAGCGGGTCAGTTCGTCCGGGGTCGGCGCATCCGAGATCAACTTGGCCGTTTGCTGCGCCGCGAGGCTTTGCAGCATCTGCGCGACGATGTCGCCGTCGGCCGACTTACCTTTGCGGGCGTCCGGCTTGGCGAACTCCCAGCGGATCAGGGCGCCGGGGACGCGTTCGGTCGGGACGATCCGGTTGATCTCGATGGCCTCGGCCCCCCGGTTGAACGCGAGTTTCGTCACGTTGAGCAACTGGAAGGAACCGATCTTCGGATCGACGTAATCCATGCGCGGCCGCAAAATGCTAGCGACGAAGTCGAGCGGCATCTGGAAATCGACGACCCGACCGGCGGCGGTCCGCTTCAAGTACGCCACGTCCGCGTCGATCTTGCCGAGGGTGAGTACGATGGCCGGTTCGCCTTTCATCGCAGGTTCCGCCGGCACGGCATCCCCCGCGATCGGCGTATTTGCCGGCTGTCCGCTGTACCAGAGCTTCACGGTCGCTTTCGTTTCGGCGAAGAGGTCGGGCGATGCGGCCGACAGCACGGCCTTGGCGGCGCGCGGTTTCGTCAACGCATCGATGAGCTTGCCGACCGACGCGCGGGCGTCGCCGGGGTCGGAAGCGCCGGCGAAGGTCGCCCAGCGGCCGTCCGGTGTTTGGCCGTAGATCGCCCATTGCGGGGCACCGCCGCCGGCCGTGGAAATTCTGCGGAGTTTGAACGTCGCCGCCCCTTGGGAAATGTCGATGGCGTCGATCAGATCCTTCTTGCCTTCGGCGACGAGATCCTTGTTGCGCATTTCGGACGGGTTGGCGATGGTCGCGGCCAAGGCGTCGATGCGGTCGCCGGGAACCAAGATCGCGGCGGAGTCGCCGAGCATCCGGCAGTAGACCTTGGTCGGCACGGCCGGCTTGCCGTCCTTCTCGACCTTCTTGCCGATGAGCAGTACTTCGGGCGCCGCAGCCCCCTTCGGCTTCAGTTCGACGCGGATCACGCCGGGGTCGCTTTCGGCCAGTCCGTACTTGGCCCAATCGGCGTTCGTGACGCCTTCGATGTAGTCGCCGACGCCACCGGGTTGCAGGGTGATCAGCGAGTTCAGTAGCGGGCGGACGCCGGTCATGATGTCGCTGCGGGGAACCGTATCGCCGGCCGTGTCGGCTTCGCCATAGTCGGCTGGCTCGTCGAACTTCCAAACTCCATCGCCGGACCGGGAGAGTTTCAACGTCGCCGTGCCGCGCTTCAAGGAGACGCTGTCGATGCCGGTATCCGGGTTGGTGACTTCGGCGCCGAGCAGCCGGCGGGCGCGGAAGTCGGTGAGCCATTTGGAGAGCGTCCAAGCGGCACCGTCTTTTCCGGCGGCGGCTTCGCGGAACAGCGGCCGGAGGTCGAGCGCCCTCAGGGCGATGGGCCGGTCCGGATTTTCGCCGGTCGTGACGAAGCTGAAGGCGTCGCTACCGCCGATGGTGGTGTCGCCGATATTAACGGTAGCGCTGGTATCGGCGCCGCGCTTCAAGGTGATGCGGATCGTCGGCTTGGCAAGGCCGTGCTGGGCGAGGTTATCGGTGAGGCCGGGGTAGCGGGCGGCTTTGACGTTGAAGAGCATTTTGATGATGCTCTCGACGGCGAACGAGTCGATCTTGGCGACGACGGGTTGTTTCAGTTCCCACTTGCCGTCGCCGATCTTGCTGAAGACGAGCCGCTCTTCGGCCGGTTCGCTGCGGGCGATTTCGACGGTGTCGACGTCGCTTTCCTTCAGCCCGGTTTTGGTGAACGGCGCGACGAGGCCATCGGTGTCGACTTTGTCGGAGTCGAAGTAGGTCACGAGCGCCAGCACCGAAATGCCGAGGACGACCGCCGTGAACAGGATGGCCGTGAAGCGGAAATTCATCGATGGAAACCTCAACGTGGGAAGCCGATGCGGAGCCAATCACTCGACTTTTGACAGAGGCCGGCTCGCCGCTAGCGCCGTCGCAAGACCCACAACCCCAAGCCGACGGCCGCGATGCCCAAGATCACCAGCATCACGGGGAGCGTGTACCCGCGGGTCCAGTCCCATTTCGCACTCGGCGTATAGATGCCGTAGGGCTTGGCGCCTTCGTTCGCCACGGCGGGGCGATCCCGGAGCCAGTTGACGGAGGCGGTCACCAACTCGGGTGGAACGGTGTAGCCCTGCTTGGCCATCATGTCGTCGTCCTCGAAGCCGCTGTAGCCGAAGATCACCGCGCGGCCGGTATTGCCTTCGGTCGTTTCGGAACTGATCGCGGCGAGGACGCGGGGCGAGTTCTGCTTGGCATCCTTGGCTTTCAGGATGTCCGAGCGCTGGGCGGCGTTCGCGGCCATCAGCGCCTCGAAGGCCCGGTTGGGGTTCGCCACGGGGCCGTCTTCGAGCCAAGTAATGCGATCCGGCAGCGAGCCCAACAGCGGCATCGCTTTGTATTTGCCCGGCTGCGGGTTGAAGTCGATCGGCCGGACATCCACCGCGATGATCTGCGATTTGGCGAAGGCCAGTGCGATGGTGTTGCGCTCGTCGACCAAATTCCCCGTCACCCCGGCGACGGCCACGTTCGCGGGCAAGTCTTGCGGTTGAAAATAGGCCGCGCGATCCATCGGCGCCACGCCGAATTCGGCGAGAAGCGGTTCGAGGCCGAGTTTCAAAATCTGCCGGGGTTGCTGCGGATCGGGGTGGGCCCCGGCGATCACGAGCAACTTGCCTTTGGTGCCGTCGGGCCGCGGGCTCCCCATGTATTTCGTGAGGGCGCGGATCGCGCCGTCGCTCAGCTTCGAAGTCGGGTCGGCGATGCACACGACCGTGGCGTCGGCGGGAATCTGCGGGTCGGGTGCCAAAGCGTCGAACACCAAAGGCTTCACGTCGCAGTAGTCGGCGATGAGCGCCTGCTTCAGGAATGTGCCGGCGCGGAAGTTGGGCCCGCGTTCCACGCCCGGCGCGGACGGGTCGATGGCCAGCTCGCCCGAACCCTGCGTGAAGTAGATCACCGGCTTCTGCTTGTTCTCCGTCAAGAATAACACTTCGCGGATGATCTTCGGCTCGGCTTGGAACGTCCGCCGACCGGGGGCTTGGCCCGCTTTGCTTTCTTCGCGGCCGAATAGCTCCGCCGATTGGATGAACTGGTAACGCTTTTCGTCCGGCCCGAGCGCGATGAGAATACCGAGCCGCGGCCGGCCATCGGCGTCGACGAGATCGGTCGAGGGGAACTTGGTTTTGAGCGCCGCGATCTCGGCTTTGTCGAGCGTCAGCGACAGCTGCTTCAACTTCACCTGCTTCGGGTTCGCCTCTTGGAACGCGTTCAGCACGCGGAGAATGTCGGTCCCTTCGCGCGTCTCAGGGATCGTCGAGTAAATGATCACGTCTTTGTCGAGCTTAGCGACGTAATCTTTGGTCGTGTCGCTGAGCGTGTAGAAACCGCTTTCGGTGGTGTCGAGTTTCGAGGGCAGCTTCAGGGTCGCCAAGACGTTGACGAAGATCAACCCGACGACGAGCAACAGCGTCGTCAGGAAGAAGTTGGTGCCGTAGACGATCCGTCGTAGGAGCGGGTCGTTGCGCTCCTCAGCCCGGAGGGGCTGGACACCGGCGAAGAGCAACCCCGCACCGAGCAAGAATGCGAGCATCGCGATCAGCGGCTTCAGCGGTTCGGCTTTTTCGGCTTGGCCGAGCCACTTGGCGAGTTCGCCGAACCAGAGGTAAAACAAGGCGAAGCCCAATAGCATGAAAGCGACGCCGAGGCCGCCTCCCACGAGGAACAGCAGCAAGCGATCTTCGGTCGTATTCGGTGCCGGCATCCGGCCCAGCAGCCAACCGCCGACGCCGCCGCAAATGAGGGCGCAAACGACCCCGGCGATACCGCCGAGAATGTACTCCGTGGAGTAGGGGCGCTTCAATTGGGTGTCGGCGTCCTTCCCGAGGTCGTTCAGCGAGGGCTTCGCTTTGTCTTCCTCGGCTGCGGGGGCGTCGGAGAACGCTTTGGTGAAGCAGTACCCGCCGCCGACGAGAAACAGCGCGGCCAGCACCGCGAGGACGATGCCGACGGCGGGGCGGTTCCGCATCAGCGGGTCGAGGATCGGGTCGGCCGGGGTGGCGGGCGAACTCATCGCGTAGGGTTCCTTCTTCGGGCGGTCAGCCCCACTTGCGGATTTCCAAAACCTTGATTGTCAGGAAGATCCAAAACACGCCGAGGGAGAGTTGCAAGATCACATCGGACACCGGCAGCAAGCCGCCTAGGGCTTGGCCCCAGAGCGTCAGATAATCGAGTTTGCCAAAGGCCACCCGCACGCCGGGGGAGAAGAATTCCGAACTCGACTGCCGGACGATCACGGTCAGCAATTGGGCGAACAAGAGCGCCCCGGTGAGGGACGCGCTCACGATCTGGTTCTTCGTCAAGCTCGACAGGAAGATGCCGAGGCCGACGAACGACACCCCGCAGGCGGCAAGCGCGGCGTAGTAACTGAGCAGCGGCTTGAAGTCGAACGGCTGCCCGCCGACGATCCGGAAACCGATGAGGTAAATCGCGGCGGGGGCCCAGCTCAGCAGGAAGAAGATCCACGTCGAGATGAACTTGCTCAGGACGATGGTCGATTCCTGCACCGGCGCGGTGAGGAGCACTTCGAGCGTGCCCGTCCTTTTCTCTTCGCTAAACGTCCGCATCGTCAACAACGGCACGAGGAATACCGTTTGAATTGCGGCGAAGATCGTCAGCGTCTGGTAGCTGCGGACGATCGGTTCCGGGATCTGGGTGCCGGGCGGGCCACCGACCAAGCCATCGACGAAGATGTAGTAGCCAAGCGCGGAGGAGGCCGCCATGCCCACCAGCACGATGTACGCGATCGGCGAATAGAAGTACGATGACAACTCGCGGCGCGTGAGCACGATGAGGTGCGAGTCGGACGTCGTCAGCACGGCGACGGAGACGAACGCCAGCCCGATGCCGAGCAAGATGATGCCGTAGGGGATCATGTACGGCTCGGGTGCCTTCGCCAGTGGGTTGGCGAAACTGCCGACGAGGAACACGGCGATCCACGCCACGCCGACGAGCGCGGCGGACGCCCGCATCCACAGCGGCCACGACTTCCACCGCAGCGTCAGCACTCCGAGCAGCCCGAGAGCGATCATCGCCACCCGGCCGAGCACCTTCCAAATGTCGTAGCTCTGGTTCAGTTTCTTCAGGATGCTCGGGCCGTCGTGCAGGACGCCGGGGGCGACGGTGCGGCCGAGGGCGATCAGCACCGCGATGACGCCGAGGATACCGAGGAGGGTCGCCGCGCGGTGGCGGTCGTCGCTCGGGATGCTGCCTTGTTTCAGCGAGAGCGATTCGAAATCGAACCACGGGAACAAGAGCGTCCGCGGAGTACCGACATCGAGCGGCAGCGTGAAATAGGCCCCGTAGAAGCCGAGGCCGAGGAGCGCCAGCACGACGCAGGGGCCGACGAGCGACGTTGGGCTGAACAGGCCGAGGACGATGGCGAGCGTGCAGGCGAGGAAGCCGACGAAGTTCAAGATCATCTCGGCGACGAGCGACAGAGTCGGGTCGGATTCGTTGCGGGCGAAACAGGTGAAGAACATCAAACCGAGGGTCGCGGCCATGGCACCCCACGGGAAGAATCGGTATCCGGCGAGCGCTTCCGTCGCCCCTTCGGGCTTGCCGGGCAAGACGCCGATGACGAACGCGGCGACGATCAAGAGCGCCCCGGCCGCGCCGTAGACGCGGCGGATTTCGATGTCGGTGTCGCGCAGGGCGTGGATCAGCAAACCCAAGATGCCGAAGGCGGCGAGGATGTACCCGGACCCTTCGCCGATCCAGCGCGGGCCGTATTGGTTGGCGATGATCGCTGCGATGCCGAGGGTCGCGGGGAAGAGGCTGACCACGCCGAGGATGCGCAGCGCCATCGGGTTGTCGGCGTGGACTTCCGAAGGGGCCTGCTCGCGGGGAGCCGTCGCAAAAGTATTCGCCTGACTCATGGATTCCTCACCGGGATCGATCGACTGCCGAATCTCCGACTGCTGACGCAGCCGGCTCGCCTGGTCAGGCCCGTTGGTAGGCGACCTTCATGAACGTGTCTTCCAAGCGTTCGCGGCGCATTTCCAACTTGCGCAGTCCCCACCCCTTCTCGGCCATCTTGCGGGCGACCTGCTCGCGCGGGTCTTTGTCGTATCCGAGTTGCAGTTCGAAGGTCGACCAGCCGTCGTCGGCCGCGCCGTCGCGGACTTCTGTGACGCCGTCCAGCGACTTCAACGCCTTCTGCACATCGCCGTGCGGCCCGCGGATTTCGACCACCAGCATCGGTTGCTTGGTGGCAAACCGGCTGAGTTTGTCGTCGAATTTGATTTTGCCGCGGTCGATAATGATGACCCGGTCGCAGACTTTTTCGACGTCCGTCAGTTGATGGCTGCTGAAGAGCACCGTGTGCTGCCCCGCCAGCCCGCGGATGGTGGCGAGCGTCTCTTCTTGCTGAATTGGATCGAGGCCGGACAGCGGCTCGTCGAGGATCAGTACCATCGGATCGGCGATGAGCGCATCCGCCAAGCCCACGCGCTGGCGGTAGCCCTTAGACAGGGTCCCGATCAGCCGGCGCCGCACTTCGACGATCCGGCAGCGCTCAAGGACATAATCGATGCGGGTCGAGCGATTCGTGCGTTCGATGCCCTTCAACTTGGCCCGCGTCGAGAGGTATTCGTCCACCCGCATTTCCGGGTAAATCGGCACGCTTTCGGGGAGGTAACCGAGTTTCTGGCGTACTTCCATCGACTGGTACATGACGTCGAACCCGGCGACGAACGCGTAGCCGCTGCTGGCCGGCATGAACGTCGTCAGGATGCGCATGGTCGTGGTCTTGCCGGCGCCGTTGAGCCCGAGGAACCCGACGAGTTCCCCAGCTTCGACTTTGAAGTCGATCTCATCGACGGCCTTCACCGGGCCGTAGCTCTTGGTCAACTTCCGGACTTCAATCGCGGGCGTCGTCATGGGCCTTCTCGCGCGGCCGGGCGAATCGATGCGAGGACTATGGTAGAAGGGCGCGCCGCGATGGGTAGGCGGGTTGTGACGAACCCGAGATCACGCCGTGCCCATTCGCCGGGCGAGGTACCGTCGCCGGGCGAGATCTTCGGTCAGACCGATGGCGATGCGCCAAGCCGCGACCGCTTCGGCGGGACGATCCGCACGGTGCAGCCAGTGGGCGCGGGTGGCCCAGTAGGGCTGATAAGCTTTGACCGCGCCGGGGTCGAGGCCATCGAGTTCGATTGCGGCCGCGCGGTGCCGAAGGCTTCGCCGTGGGCGGCGGCGCGGCCAACCCTCGCCCCGAGGGATGGTTCCAAATTCACAAAGCCCTCGCAGAGCAGCGCGATCGTCGGCCAATCGACGCGACCGAATGCCCGCCTGGAATTATGGGCCGATTGGATCGCCGCTTCGATTTGGAAGCGGCCGATAATCCCCGAACTCGCCGCCGTAGTCAGGCGCCGCTCGGCTTCGCCGATTTCGCCCGCGTTCCACCGCGAAAAATCCTGCTCGCTCAAGGGTACGAAGTCGCCGGCGTCGGTCCGTCGGGCGGCCTGCCGGACGTGGCTGTGCAGCACGATCCCGAGCAACCCGGGCACCTCGGGTTCACCGGGCAGCAATTGCGCGAGCAACCCTCCGAGGCGGATGCATTCGTCGGCGAGGCCCGCGATACGGCCGCGCGAACCATCGGCATTCCAGTCGCATCCGAAGGCGGTGTTGATCCCTTCGAGCAGCGCATGAAGCCGTCAGAGCGGATGGACGCCCCCGAAGAGTATGCCGCCAGAGTGAGGGGTTCGTTGTCATCGAAAGGTACCTCCTCCACGGCGAAAGCTTTGGAGATTTCCCCGTGAATGCCGCACGGATCGCGCGGGGTCGGCGGAAACAAATCGACGATGAGTAGGTGGTACCCCGTTTGGAGCGATCCCAAATGCTGTCGGATTCTACCATACCATCCGTAAACTGCGCTTATGCCCACTGCACCGTTGCGCGTCGCGCTCGTCCACGATTGGCTCACCGGGATGCGCGGCGGCGAGAAGTGCCTCGAACCCGCCTGCGAGCATTGGCCCGATGCCAAGCTCTTCACGCTGCTGCACAAGCCGGGGTCCGTCTCCGCGGCCATCGAGCGGCTAAAACCGCGGGCGAGTTGTTTGAATACTTTGCCCGGCTGGGCGAACTATTACCGCTACTTGCTGCCGCTGATGCCGTGGGCCGCACGCTGGCCGATCCCCGTGTCCACCGGACTCGTCCTCAGCTTCAGCCACTGCGTCGCGAAGGCGGCGCGACCGCCGCGTGGGGTGCCGCACATTTGCTATTGTTTCAGCCCGATGCGCTACGCTTGGCACATGGAAGGCTCGTACTTCCGGGGCGGTCTGAAAGCCCGGGCCATCGGCCTCATCTTGAAGCAAATGCGGAACTGGGATCTCCGCACCGCGAGCCGTGTAACGCACTTCATCGCCATCAGCAAAACCATCCGGCAGCGCATCCGCGATTGTTACGGCCGCGAAAGCGTCGTCATTTATCCGCCGGTCGATACCGACTTCTACACTCCGGCCGACGTGCCGCGCGAAGACTTCTACCTCGTGGTGTCGGCGCTCGCGCCGTACAAGCGCTTCGACCTCGCCATCGACGCCTGCCGCCGGCTCGGCAAACGGCTCGTGGTCATCGGCACGGGCCAAGAAGCGGCGAAGCTGCGAGCGAAGGCCGATTCGACGACGACCTTCCTCGGCTGGCAGTCGGACGAGGTCATCCGCGATTACTTCCGCCGCTGTGCGGCCGTGCTCTTCCCCGCCGAGGAGGACTTCGGCATCGTTCCCGTGGAAGCCCAAGCCTGCGGAGCGCCGGTGATCGCATACGGGAAAGGCGGTGCTACCGAAACGATTCGCGGCTTGGGCGTGCCGAATCCCACGGGTTTGTTCTTTGGGGAGCAAACGGCGGATGCCGTGGTGGAAGCGATCGGCCGATTCGAGCGCGAACGCGGCGCCTTCGATCCCGCCGAGGCGAGGAAAAATGCGGAGCCTTTCAACAAAGCGCGCTATGAGCGAGAGCTATTCGGTTACGTGAAAACCGTCTGCGGAATCGCGCGGCGGTGAACTCGGGCGATTCCTAACGGACTATTCCTTCAATAGGCTCAGCGCCGCCGCGTGGAGCTTGCCATTGGTCGCCAGCACATCGGGCCGGTGGATCGTGGGGGTGCCGTCCCAATCGGTGAAGGTGCCCCCGGCTTCTTCGATGATCGCCTTGGTCGCGGCGACGTCCCACGGGCTGACGCCGTGTTCGACCATCAAATCGACTGCCCCTTGGGCGACGAGCGCGAAGCCGAAGAAGTCGCCGTAGCCCCGCTGCCGACCGGTTTGCTGATAGAGGTTGAGGAACGTATTTTGTTTGCCGGCGCGGGTGAACCAGCCGATGCTGGAATAACAAAGGATCGCCTCGCCCAGCGTGGGCGTATCCGAGACGCGAATCCGCAGGTCGTCGAGGTAGGTACCGTCGCCGCGCAGGGCCCGGTACATCTGCCGGAGAACCGGGATGTAGACGGCGCCGGCGATCTGCTCGCCTTCGAATTCCAAGCCGATCAGTGTCGCCCAAATGGGGACGTGGCGGACGAACGACTTTGTGCCGTCGATGGGGTCGATGATCCAGCGGAAGCCCGTGGAACTGGGTTGACCGCCGAATTCTTCGCCGAGGAATCCGTCGCCGGGGAAGTGCCGACCGATGAGTTCGCGGATTAGTTTTTCCGCGCCGCGGTCGGCGCGTGTCACCGGGCTGTCATCGGCCTTGCGGATGACTTCGAGCGCCGCCCGATCTTGGAAGGTGGCATCGTAGATCGCCTTGGCGTAGTCGCCGCCGCGGCGGGCGGCTTCCACCGCCAAGTTGTAGCGGCTGCGCCATTCTTGTTTCACGAGTGGGCCTCGACTTTCGAGCGGGCGTAGGCCGCGGCACCGACGATTCCGGAATCGTCCCCGAGCGCCGCGACCACGTATTTCATATTGGCCGTGGCCCCCGGCAGCGTGTAGCGCTGGGCGATGTCCCAGATCCGCTCGGTGAAACTCTCGCCGAGGGCCCCGGTGACGCCGCCGCCGATGACGATGACTTCCGGGCTCATGAGGTTGATGACACTGCCGATGGCGGCGCCGATGGCCTTCGCGGCGTTGTCGATCACGGTCACCGCGACGGGATCGTCTTTGAGATAGAACTCGGCCAGCTGGGAGCTTTTCACCTTCTCGGTATCGACGCCTTTCCATTCTTTGCGGACGCGTTTGGGGGCGTCGTCCAAGATCACCTTGGCCCGCTTCATCAGGTTCTTGCGCCCGGCGATCGCTTCGAGGGTAAGCCCCTTTTGCCAGTCGAGCACGATGTGCCCGATCTCGCCCCCGTGCCCGTTGAAGCCGGTGTAGAGTTCGCCGTTGAGGATGAATCCGCCGCCGACGCCGGTGCCCGCGAAGATGCCGAAGACGTGCTTCGCCCCTTTGGCGGCTCCGTGGGCGAATTCGCCGTAGGTACCCATGCGGACGTCGTTTTCGAGGAATACGGGCCACGGCCAACTCGCCGGGAGCAGGGCTTGGCAATCGACATCGCGCCACTCGAGGTTCGGGGCGAAGCGCACAAAGGCTTTGCCCGGTTCGATCTGCCCGGGGATCGCGAAGCCCATCCCGGTGACTTGCGACGATTCGATTTTCGCTTCGCGGAGCACCGCTTCGACGGCTTGGGCGACCCGGCCGAAGACGCCCGCCGGCCCGGACTCGGCCCCCGTCGGTTGCTTGTTGCGGGCCAACAGATTCAACCTGTCGTCGAAAAGCCCCGTGAGAATCTTCGTGCCGCCGAGATCGACGCCGAGCCAGTAACGTTGAGTCATGATGCTTCCCCTCCTTGCGACGGGGTTATTCTAGAGCGCCGCTTCGGCCGCCCGCACCGCCCCCACGAAAGCCTTCATTTTCCCGGCATCTTTGCGACCGGGCGAACTCTCGATACCGCTGGCGACGTCCACGCCCCACGGCCTCACGGTGCGGATGGCCTCGGCGACGTTCTCCGGAGTCAGCCCGCCCGCGAGGATCAACGGCACGCCGAAGTCCCGCCCGACGAGCAATTCCCACGGGGCCTTGTGGCCGGTGCCGCCCATCGATC
>JBBRUN010000045.1:0-16738 GCA_038247765.1 Gemmatales bacterium
ACCCCAACGCCCACACCTCTACTTGGAAACTCCCGTCGATCCAGCACATCACCTGGAAAGCCCCCGATGGCACCGAAGTCGGCGGCGTGCTCGAACTCCCCTACGGCTACAAGAAAGGCGACAAACTCCCGCTCGTCGTCGGCCTCCACGGCGGGCCGACGACCTCCACGAAGGCCGATCTCAACTTCGATCCGCACAACGGCCGGTTGTACTTCGCCGCGGCGGGGTACGCCGTGCTCTTCCCGAATTATCGCGGGTCCACCGGCTACGGCGACAAGTTCGTCACCGACCTTATCGGCAAAGAGAATGACATCGAAGTGAAGGACATCCTCGCCGGCATCCAGCACCTCGTGAAGGAGGGCATCGCCGACCCCGACCGCGTCGGCTGCATGGGCTGGAGCAACGGCGGCTACCTCACGAACTGCCTCATCACGCTGAAGGATTCGCCGATCAAGTTCAAAGCCGCCAGCAGCGGGGCCGGCATCGTCGATACCGTTGCCGAGTGGGGCTTCAACGACGAACCGGCCTACCCCATTGTGTTCAAGAAGGGCCTGCCTTGGGAACAACCGGAGATTTACAAGAAGACATCACCGACTTATCAGTTGGGCAACGTGACGACCCCGACGCTCATCCACGTCGGCGGCGGCGACGAACGCTGCCCACCGGGGCACAGCCGCATGCTCTACCGCGCACTCAAGGAGAACCTAAAGGTGCCGACGGAGCTGGTGGTCTACACCGGCGAGCCGCACGGCTTGACCAAGCTGAGCAACCGCGTCGCCAAGATGGAATGGGACTTGGCGTGGTTCGACAAGTACCTGAAGAAGGCGAAGAAGTAGCCGGTCACGGCAGCAAGTGCGGCTTCAGCATGAGCGGCCCACGATCCTTGAGGAGCGCGTCCCAAATATCTTTGTCGGACTTCCCCTTGGCGATGAGGTCACGGATTTCGTCGCGGGTGAAGTTCGGCATGCCGCAGCCGTTCGGGTTGCAACTGGCCAGCGTGTAGAACATACCGGTGCAGGTGTCTTTGCCGACCCGGCACGAGCAATAGATGCTCGCCAAGAACCATTCGACGCGCTCGTCCTTCGTCCGTTCGCGGCCGAGGTCGGGCGGGTAGGCGGATTCGTCCACGTCCTTCGCCGGCGTCGCCATCTTCAACCGCACGCGCTGCCCGGCTTTGATCTCGCTCGCTTGCAATTCGCCGACGACCAGCCGCAGTTGCGTGCGCTCCCGCCAGGGTGTCACCGCCTTCACGACGGCTGAAATCGGCGAGTCGCCCTGCAGTTCCACGGTATCGCCGGCTTTGAGGGATCGCCCCCAGCGCATGGCTTCGTGATCCAAGATCAGGTCGAGTTCACCGCTGAAGTTGTGGACGAACGCGAGGCTGCCGGGCAAACCTTCGGCGATCCATTTCTTGCGGAGCCATTCCGTTTGAAGGAGCCGCATCGGGGCGAGTTTTTCGGCGAGCGGCGGCGGCATCGGCGATTCGGTTTTCGGCTTGGCGAGCGGGTCGAGCCGGATGTCGGCCGCGCTCAGTTCATCGGCAATCATCGCTACTGAGATGGGGTTTTTGTTCCGGTCGAGCTTCAGCCAGACCCAGACTTTGTCCCCGACTTTGAGCTGTTCGAGCCGGCCCCACCACCCGGCGATCTTCACCTCGGCATCCGGTTCGACCGCCCAAACCTTGGCGAGCTTATCGCCGTCGAGCAACAGAGTCACGGTGTGGGCCTTCGCATCGACGGCTTGAATCACGCCGAAGGGCTTGGGCAACAGCCGGAGGAATTCGGACTTGCCCGCGATCATTTTGACTTTGTCGTTGGCGCTCGGTTTCGGTTTCTCGTCGAGTTGCGTGTCCGGGTATTCGGCCGACCAAGCGAACCACCGGCATTCGACGCCATCAACCCATTCGAGCGTCCAACCTTTCAATGCGCCGCCGACGCCCCGTCCATCGATGCCCCAAGTCGTGCCGGTTTCGGTGTCCGTGATCGCGCCGTTTTTCTCGGTGAAGCTCAGCGTCCGGCTCGGTAGCACTTTGCCATCGAGCGACGGTTCGCCGGCATCGGGCGGCGAGACGCCGTTCTTGTCGGGCTTGGGGCCTTTCCATTTGCGGGGTTGGCTGGCGACCGGTTTGTACGCGGCGCTGCCGAACAGCACGATGTCCGCATCCCCGAGTTTGTCGGTCCGCAGTTTAGCGATGCCCTTGAGCGGGTAGGCTTTTGCGGAATCACCGACGCGGACGCCCAACACTGGTTCGTTCGGTTTCAGGCGGTCGTCGATCTTCGCCGAACGCGACTTCACCGACTCGGCATTGTCCTCGGTCGGCAGTTCGACGGGCTTGTATTTGTCGTGCATCTCGTAGGCGACGGCGTTCGGGTTGCGGGCCATCGCGTCGCCCCAAGTCCCGGCGATCGTCGGCACGGTCGTCAGGCGTTTCCCCTTCCGCGGCCCTTCGAATGCGACGCCGCTGAGGGCCGAGAAGAGCGTGCCGTCTGCGGTGTCTTCGATGGTGAGGATGCCCTGGCGCCATCCCTTGGACACGAAGTTGTAGTTGGGTGCGAAGCCGCGGACGAAGCCGGCGTCGGGATCGTAAACGAATACGCCGTAGCTGTCCGAGATGACGCGATACTTACTGAGGAAGAACCGGATGGGGATCGCCCCGCCATCGGAGTAGCCGCGGATCCAGCAAAGCGCCGGTTCGTCCGGGCGGAGTTCGCCCTTGCGGCGTTTCGCTTCGTCGACGCAGTGGGAACAATTCGGGTTCACCAGCGTCGGGAAGAGCGGAGGCTTCGCGGCGGGAGAGGGTTCCTCGGCCCGGATCGCCGAGGATAAAGCGACGAGCAAGCACAAGCCACGCATGGGCAAACTCCGGAGCACCAAAGGCGGAAAAGGCTGAGTTGTTGTAGTGATCCTCCGGGCGATGGGACGTGGCCAACGGGGGGTTGCGCAATGCGTTTCACGTTAGTTGGCCATTCCTCAACCGCATCAACCGGGTACCGCGTAGCCGCGGACGATGTACCCCAATCCGAATGCCACGCCGACCAGTACCACGACGACCACCGCGAGCACCGTCGCTTTGGTGCGAGAAATCACGATGGCGTCGAAGTCGGCGAACGCGTTCGCTACAGGGGCGGGGCTCGGGTCGGGCAGCGGTAACGGTTTCGCGTCCTTCACGCGCGGATCGAGCACCTTGTCGAAATCGGAACGTTCGAACAGCGGCATGTCGTCCAGCGACTTCATCGGCCGGGCGGCGTGTTTCGGCGCCGGTGCATCGACCGCGTGCTCTTGGGTTTCGCGGCGGGAATTTCCCACGGTCATCAGCAATTCGGTCAGCTCTTCGCCGATTTGAGACGCGCTCGGAACGACCATGCTTTCGTTGCAGCGCGGGCACTCGACCGACATGCCGATCTTGCGGGTGGCGATGCTGAGTTTGCCATTGCAGGTGTCGCAGCGGAAGCGGACGGGCACGGTCGATCTCCAACGAATGTCCCGGCGAAGCGTTGAGTGGGAAGTACCCGGTTCGCCGATTGTATTGTTCCATCCCGATGGCCGACTTGCAACTGTCGGCTTGACCGGCGTCCAGAACCGGGAACAATAGAACCAGCCCATTCGGATTTCCCGGCAACCCGCGGAGTTCCCCCGATGCCACGCCGAGCTATAACCGCGTTGACCCTCTTGGCGTTGGTCGCTTATCCGGCCGCCGCCGAGGAAGCCGTGATCATGCGCGACGGCTTCACGCTCCGCGGCAAGGTCTTCAAAGAGCGCGAAGCGATCCGCGATTTGAACGGCGGGCAATTTTCTTTCCCGCGATTGGCGTCTTTCGACGTCGTGGAAGTCGGGCCGAAGTTTTATTTCTACAGTACGCACTCGCGCAAGGGCGCGGAGATCGAAAAGGATCTGCCCAAAGACACGGTGACCTTTTACAAGAAAAGTCTCCCCGGCAGCTTGGGCAAAAAGCTTCCCGGCATCGGCGAGATGCGCCTGACCGAATTCAGCGCATCGTGGCGGCGGACGATGGAAATCGGCCCGCGCGGCGGCGGTGCCGAAAAGATTGATCAGATGGTCACGTACCTCGACCCGAACGTGGTGTATGTCGTCTCGACCTCGCACTTCTGGCGGCAGGCCTACGACACCCGCGACTTCGGCACCGAAACGGTCCGCAAACTTTTGAGTACCCACCCGGACACGCGCGATTCGGTCTTCGGCTTCGTCGATCCGATCCGCCGCATCGCGATCGCCAGCTTCCTCAAAGATGTCGGCTGGATGACGGCGGCCCGGGCCGATCTCGAAAAATTGAAGAAAGACGCGCCGTATGCGTGGTCGTCCGAAGCGACGGAAAAGTACGACAAACTCATGGCCGAAATCGACGGCGCCGAAACCCGCTGGGTCATCGGCGAACTCGAAGCGATGGTGAATTCCTCCCAGTATCAAAAAGCCACCGAGTTCTTGGGCGACTATAAGCCGAAGAACGCCGACGCCAAGGATCTCGCCCGGTTGACCGAATTGAAAGCGAAGATCGAAATCGTCCAGCCGCGCTACGAGTTGACCAAGCGACTGTTGCGGGATGTGCTCGATCGGGAAAGCGGTGTCGCCCGCCGCGCGGCCCACGCCGCCTTCGGCGGTGCGGCGATCCTGCCGAACGTCCCGGCGAAACCGATTGCACCCGAACTGGCCGTACTGCTCAAGGGCGGCGAAGCCGTGTTCGAAGAAATCCACCCGGACACGACCACGCGGCTCGACACTTTCACCGACGTGGCCAACGAAGACGATAAGTCACTGCGAGCCGGGAAAGAGCTGACGCGGAAGCCGGAGCAACTGTTGGCTTTGGCTATCAGCGGTTGGCTGAAAGGCAAAGGGGGTGCGTTGCCGGATGTGAAAGCGGCGACGATGTGCTGGAATACCCGGCTGATGGCGATGGAGTACCTGCGCGAGGACGGGCAGAACAACCGCACCGGCATCTTGAAAAAGTACATCGGCGGGACCGACCGCTTGGCGCCGGACGAACTCGCCCAGATGATCTCGCTGCTGCCGCCGATCGATAAAGAAGACTTGAACAAGATCCGCGGGATCAAGGTCGATGCGAAGTCGGCGGGGGTCGAAGGGATCTGGAAAATCGAAACCGGTCCGGTGCCCGAAGACAGCACGGGCTTCACGTACCTGCTGAAGCTGCCACCGGAGTATCACCCCGGACGTTCGTACCCCGTCATCATCGCGCTCAACGATCCGCTGCTGGCGGCGGACAAGATGGTCGGGGCTTTGGCCGCCGACGCGGCGCGCAACGGCTACATCGTCGCCGCGCCGATTTGGTGCTCGCAGTTCGGCAACCCGAAGTTCGACTACGGCGGCAAGGACCATTGGATGGTCACCGCGACGATCCGCGACTTGGCCCGCAAGTTCCAGATCGAGCAAGACAAAGTCTTCGCTTACGGCTTCGGACAAGGGGCCAACTTCGCGCTCGACCTGTCGATGAGCCGGCCGGACGTTTTCGCCGGGGTCGTGAGCATGGGGCCAATGCCGGTGCCGCAGTTTTACCAAGACTACTGGCGGAACGCCCAGAAGTTGCCGGTGTATTGCATCACCGGCGAGATCGCCGGGGCGTCGTATGAGAGCTTGCGCAAAATCTACGAGCACTGGCTGACACTGGGTTACCCTTCGATCATGTGCTTGTACAAAGGCCGCGGCATCGAATGGTACCAGAACGAAGTGGTGACGACGTTCGAATGGATGAACCGCAAGAGCCGGGTGCGCGGCAATGCGTCGTTGCGACTGAACGCCGCGCGGTTCGACCCGTGGCAGACGATGCGCGAAGCCGACGACCGCTTTTACTGGATCGGCACCGACTCCATCAACACCCCCAATAAGTTCAAGAATGCGGAGCGACCCGATTTGGCGCCGATGGCGGCACAATTCCGGGGCGACATCCGCAAGAACAACGAGATCGTCATCGACCAAATCCGCGGCATCAAGAAAGTGACGATCTGGCTCGAGCGCGACATGATCGACTGGACCAAGCCGCTGGTGCTCAACGTGCAGTATTCGCTCCTGAAATCCGAGAAGCCGAAGGTCATGGTGCCGGATCTGCAAATCATGTTCGAAGAGCTTTACCGCACCGGCGACCGCAAGATGCTGTTCTTCGGCAAGATCGAAATCCCCGTGGGCGGGTAGCCGCGCTCACTCGAAGAATTCGCCTCGGAAACCTTCCCACAACTCCCGCAGCAGCGGTAGCAGTTTCTTCGGGTTCAATTGCTCCGCGTGCACGAACTGTAGCGTGATGAGGTCGCAGCCTTCGTGCCGCTCGGCTTCGACCTTAGCGCTACGCCCGATTCCTTCGAATCGAGCCGCGTTGAAACTCCCGGGCGGCGCCACGATCCACACTTCCAGCACCTCGATTTCTTTGGTCTTCGCGCGGATCCAAAACCGGCCGATGTCCGGAGCGCGCACCGTGATCGCATCGCGGACGTCGTACTTGAAAGCGAGGTTCCCTTCGACGTCCTTCACCAGTTGCAGGAACTTCCCCAAGAGCGAACGATCCCACTTTGGTTTCCTGCCGAATGCGAAGCCTTTTTCGCCGGCGTGCCACAGTTCGCCGTTGATTTTCCAGGGCATCGCGGCATCGACCGCGGAGACGCCATCAATTTTCGCCGTCCTTCCGAGGAACGACTCTCCGGCTTGCTTGAGGAATGCTTGAAACGACGGCCCCGCGACCTCGGCCGCTTTCACGACGGTCACGATGACCTCTTGCCAAGGGCCGCGCGGGTTGTTGACTTCGACGCGGTGTTCTCGCGAGTATCCCTCGTGGCCGGGGTAGTCGCTGAGCGGGCGGAGCGCCAGCGCTTCGACGAGCGCGGGCTGCTTGAAGGTGTTGCGGGCGACGTGGAAGACGAGCTTCAAGTACGCCTCGTGCCCCGTCATGGCATGAAGGAACCAGCCGAGGGACTTTTTCGACGCCGGCACTTCGACGATGCTCCGATGCTCCCAGACAGTGTCGCCGAATTCGCCGAGGGATTCGATGGCGGTGATGACGTCGAGCAAGGCTTGGCCGTCCCATTTGCAGGGCGTGCCCTTCGTGGTGACGCGGTCGCGCGTGTGCCACAGGATTCCGTTGGCTTCCCACGGGAGCTTTTGATCGCGTCCGACTTCGTCAAGTGACAGGTCGCCGAGTTTCTTGGCGAGGGCCTTCTTCGTGTCGTACCGCTCGCGCACGGCGAAGGGACCGTCCTTCAACACCGGGGCGAGCGCGCGGCTCGTGTGCAGCGGCAACTGCGGGTGGGCCCGCGCGAACGCCACGACGGTTTCGGGTGTGCCGACGGCGACGACTTCACCACCGCCGGTGCCGGCTTCGGGGCCCATGTCGATGATCCAATCGGCCGTCTTGATCACGTCCAAATTGTGCTCGACGACGACGACGGTGTTTCCGAGGTCGGCCAAGCGGTGGAGCACGTTCAACAGCTTCTGCACATCGTCGAAATGGAGCCCAGTCGTCGGTTCATCCAGCAGATACAGGGTCTTGCCCGTGCTCGGCCGCGCAAGTTCGGCCGCCAGTTTCACGCGCTGGGCTTCCCCGCCGCTCATCGTCGGGGCGGGTTGGCCGAGCTGCATGTACCCGAGACCGACATCGGAGAGCGTCTGCAGAATCACGCGGATCTTCGGGATGTTGTTGAACAGTTCCAGGGCGTCGTCGATCGGCAGGTTCAGCACATCGCTGATGCTTTTGCCGCGATACACCACTGCGAGCGTCTCCGGGTTGTAGCGCGTGCCATGGCAGGTGTCGCACTCCACCCACACGTCCGGGAGGAAGTGCATCTCGATCTTCTTTTGGCCGTTGCCCTCGCACGCTTCGCAACGGCCCCCTTTCTGATTGAAGCTGAAGCGGCGGGGCGGATAGCCGCGCACCTTCGATTCGGGCATCCGGCTGAACAGCTCGCGGATGAGGTCGAAGACGCCGGTGTAGGTGGCCGGGTTGCTGCTCGGCGAATTGCCGAGGGGGTCTTGATCGACGCGGATGATTTTGTCGATGTGCTCGAGGCCGAGGATGTCGTCGTGGGCGGCGCCGGTGGTGCGGGCGCGATTCAAGCGCCGGGCGAGCGTGTTGTAGAGCACCTCGTTGACGAGCGAGCTTTTCCCGGAGCCGCTGACCCCGGTCACGGCGACGAACGCCCCGAGCGGAATGTGGACATCGACGTTGCGGAGGTTGTGCTGTCGAGCGCCCATGACGCTGAGGAAGCTCTTGTGTGGGAAGACGAATGCGCTTCGCAAAACTGCGACTGAGGCTTCCGTGAGTTTCTCGGTCACGGTCTTCGACGAGATCCGCCGATTCGTCGGCACCGGGATTGCGAGTTTGCCCGCGAGGTATTGGCCCGTCAGCGACGCCTTTGATTTCAGTACTTTCGCGGGGATTCCCTCGGCCGTGATTTCCCCGCCGTGCCGGCCGGCGCCGGGGCCGAAGTCGAAGAGGTAGTCGGCCGCGGCGATCACTTCGCGGTCGTGTTCGACGAGCAGCAGCGTGTTGCCGAGATCGCGGAGGTGGTGGAGCGCCTTCAGCAAGCGGGCGTTGTCGCGCGGGTGCAAGCCGATGGTCGGTTCGTCGAGGACGTAGAGCACGCCGGTGAGGCCGCTGCCGATTTGCGAGGCGAGCCGGATGCGTTGGGCTTCGCCGCCGGAGAGCGTCGGGCCGGGGCGGTCGAGCGACAGATATTCCAGCCCGACATCGACGAGGAAGCGCACGCGATTGATGATCTCGCGCAGCACTTCGCCGATGATTTTCTGTTCCGCGTCGGCGAGTTTCACCGATTCGAAACTCGCCAGCATCTGCCCGATGGGGTGGGCGCAGACTTCGCGCAGGGTTTCGTTGCGGTAGCGGGTCGCCGAGGCATCGGGGCGCAACCGACCACCGTGACAGGCGGCGCAAGGGACTTCGTCGACGACGTGATCGAGACGCATCCGGTACTGGTAACTGACCCGCGACGCTTCGTCGATGGCGGGGAAAAGACCCTTGTAGATGAAGTGCGGAGTTCGGAGTTCGGAATGCGGAGTGGAAGAATCGGAATGAGTCGCCTTCGTCGATTTTGTCTTCGTCTTGGATTTCGATTCCGCACTCCGCGCTCCGACCTCCGCACTTTGTGGCGTCAGCCACACGTCGCCCGTACCCTGCAAAATCGCACGTTTCTGGACGGGGTCGAGGTCGCCGTAGGGCGTGTCCAAACTGAAGCCGGAGTGCTTGGCGATCCCGGCGGCGAAGGGCAACCACGGGCTACCGTTGGCGCAGCTCGGCCAAGCCGTGATCGCCCCTTGTCGGATGCTGAGCTTCGAGTTGCCGATCAACAGGTTCACGTTGGCTCCGCGTTGGATGCCGAGGCCTTCGCAGGTCGGGCACCAACCCAGCGGGCTGTTGAAGCTGTAGTTGTTCGGCGTCAGTTGCTCGTAGCTCTTCCCGCATTGATCGCAGGCGAGGTGCTGGGAGAATCGCTCCACTTTCCAGAGTGTTTCTTCGCGGTCGTGGTCGACGTAAGCGAGGTGCATCACCCCCTGCCCCAGGCTCAGCGCTTGCTCCACGGCGTCGGCGATCCGCGTGCGCGTGCCGGGGCGGACGACGTTGCGATCGACGACGACCTCGATCTTGTGCTTGCGCTTGTGGTCGATCTCGGGAGCGTCTTCGATGCCGTAGGATTTGCCGTCGACGCGCATGCGCACGAACCCGGCCCGTCGGATTTCTTCCCACACCGTCTCGTACTTTTCTTGCCCTTTCCGTTCGATCGGCGCCAAGATGTACAGCTTGGTTCCTTCCGGGAGGCCGAGGATTTTCTCGACGATCTCGTCCTTCGATTGGGTCCCGATGGGGATCGCGCAGGCCGGGCAGTAGCGCTGCCCGAGCCGCGTGAACAGGATGCGCAGGTAGTCGTAGACTTCGGTGATGGTGCCGACGGTCGAGCGCGGCGATTTGCTCGTCGTCTTCTGTTCGATGGCGATGGCCGGAGAAAGCCCCGTGATGTTCTCGACCTTCGGTTTCTGCACTTGGCCGAGGAACTGCCGCGCATAGCTGCTCAAGCTTTCGACGTAGCGGCGCTGACCCTCGGCGTAGATGGTGTCCATCGCCAACGACGACTTGCCCGACCCCGACGGCCCGCAAAAAACGGTCATCTCGTTGCGGGGGATGCGGGCGTTCACGTTCTTCAAATTGTGCTGGCTCGCCCCTTCGACTTCTAGGTGCGTGAACTCCGGCGTCGCGATCCGCTTCGTGACCTTCGACTTCGCCGACGCCTTGATCTTCTTGGGGAACAGCACCGGCAGCAGTGCCTTCCCCGTGTGCGACGCGGCGACCTTCGTCAACTCCTCCGGAGTGCCACAGGCGACGAGGTGGCCGCCGGCGCTGCCGCCTTCGGGGCCCATGTCGATGAGCCAGTCGGCGGTCTTGATCACGTCCAAGTTGTGTTCGATCACGAGGACGGTGTTGCCCTGATCGACGAAGCCGTGGAGCACTTCGAGCAGCTTGCGGATGTCTTCGAAGTGCAAGCCGGTCGTCGGTTCATCGAGGATGTAGAGCGTTTTGCCGGTGCCCTTGCGGCAGAGCTCCTTGGCGAGTTTCACGCGCTGGGCTTCGCCCCCGGACAGCGTCGGCGACGGTTGACCGAGCTTGATGTAGTCGAGGCCCACATCGTGCAGCGTCCGCAACATCGCATGGACCTTCGGCACATTCTCAAAGTGCGTCACGCCTTGGCCAACTTCGAGTTCGAGCGCGTCGTGGATGCTCTTGCCCCGGTACTTCACCTGCAGCGTTTCGTGGTTGAAGCGCTTGCCGTCGCAGACGGGGCAGGTCACCCAGACATCGGCGAGGAAGTCCATCTCGAGTTTATTTGCCCCGTTACCTTCGCAGGCTTCGCACCGGCCGCCGGGCCGGTTGAAGCTGAAGCGCCCCGCATCGTAGCCGCGCAGTTTCGCATCGCTCATCTTGGAGTAGAGCAGGCGGATTTCGTCCCAGACTTTGATGTAGGTCGCGGGGTTCGACCGCGGCGTCCGGCCGATGGGCGATTGATCGATGGTGATGACTTTATCGACGGCGTTGACGCCCTCGATACGGGTGTCGGGTTCCGGGGATCGGGTATCGGGGGAATTCGACTCCTCATCGACTTCTTCGACTTCGGATCCCGCCAACTGTCGATGGAGGCCGGTATGGAGCACGTCGTTGATGAGGGACGACTTTCCCGAGCCGCTGACGCCGGTGACGACGACGAACGCCCCGAGGGGGATGTCGACGTTCACATTTTTGAGGTTGTTGTGCTTCGCCCCGACGATCTTGATGGCCTTGCCCGTGATCGGCCGGCGTTTCTTCGGGATGGGGATCGACTTGACACCCGTCAGGTATTGCCCCGTGGGGCTATTGGGGTTGGCGAGAACCTCGCGCGGCAATCCGGCCGCGACGATTTCGCCACCGCGGATACCGGGGCCGGGGCCGAAATCGACGAGGTAGTCGGCGACGCGCATGGTGTCTTCGTCGTGCTCGACCACGAGCACCGTGTTCCCCATGTCGCGCAGGTGAAGCAAGCTGGCGATGAGCCGCTCGTTGTCGCGCGGGTGCAGGCCGATGCTCGGTTCGTCGAGGATGTAGAGCACGCCGACGAGGCCGGAGCCGATCTGCCCCGCGAGGCGAATGCGCTGGGCTTCGCCGCCGGAGAGCGTCGGCGCGGCGCGATCCAAACTGAGGTAGTGCAGCCCGACGTTGAGCAAGAACCCCAGCCGACTGCGAATCTCCTTCAGCAATTCCCCGGCGATGAAGCGCTGGACGTCGTTCAGCGATTTCTCCATCACGCCGAACCACGGCACGAGGTCGCCGATGGGCATGTGGCCGACTTCGACGAGCGTTTTATCGCCGACGCGCACGGCCCGCGCTTGCGGGTTGAGTCGCTCGCCGTGGCAGGCATCGCAGTTCTGCACACGCATGTATTTTTCGAGCTGCATCCGCCGCGGACCGGCGGTGGCTTTCTTGAATTGCGAAATGAGCTGCGGGACGATCCCTTCCCACTTGCCGCTGTGTTTCCAGACCTTCCCGCCGCGCTGCTTCCATTCCCAAACGATGTGGCGGTCCCCGGAGCCTTGCAACCAAAGGTGCTGCTGTTCGGCAGGTGTCTTGTTCCAGGCCAGTTTCAGATCGAGCCCGAGCGACGCGGCCACGCCTTCGTATATGTGCTTCTTCCAGCGGCCCATACCCTTGATTGCGCCGATCAACGGAATGGCCCCGTCGTGCAAGCTTTTGGTCGGCTCGGCGATCAGCAATTCATGGGCGAAGCTGTGGAGGCGACCGAGGCCATCGCAAGCGAGACACATCCCCTGCGGGCTGTTGAAACTAAACAACTGCGGCGTCGGCGGCTCGAAACTGATGCCACAATGCGTGCAGGCGTAGTGTGCTGACAACAAGATGTCATCGGTCTTCGCGGCCTGCTTTTCAACCTTCTCCGACTCGACCGCGACGATCACATTCCCTTCGGCCAAAGCCAAGGCTTGCTCGACGGCTTCGGCCATCCGCGTGCGTTGGGCGCCGTCCGCCGATTTCAACTGGAGGCGGTCGATCACAATTTCGATGCTGTGCTTGATCTTCTTGTCGAGCTTCAGGTCGTCGCTCATTCGGACGATCTGCCCGTCGACTCTGGCCCGGACGTAACCGCGCTTCACCATGTCGGCGAAGAAATCCTCGAAGGCCCCTTTCTGACCGCGAACCACCGGCGCCAAGATGCTGAAGCGCGCCCCCTCCGGCAGCGCCGCGATGCGGCCGAGGATTTGCTCGCGCGTCTGCGCGGCGATCGGCCGGCTGCAATTCGAACAATGGCCCAAGCCGACGCGGGCATAAAGCACACGCAGGTAATCCGAAACTTCGGTGACGGTGCCGACCGTCGAACGCGGATTCCGCGCGGCGCTCTTCTGCTGGATGCTGATCGCCGGCGACAATCCGCCAATGTAATCGACGTCGGGCTTCGGCAACTGTCCGAGGAACTGCCGGGCGTAATTGGAGAGGCTCTCGACGTAGCGCCGCTGACCTTCGGCGTAGAGGGTGTCGAACGCCAGCGAGCTTTTGCCGGAGCCGCTGACGCCGGTGAAAACGATCAATTTATTGCGGGGAAGTTCTAAATTGACGTTGCGGAGATTGTGCTCCCGCGCGCCGCGTACCGTGATGGTCGGATTGTCCATATGCCCGGCGTGCCTCTCCGACGATGTTGGGAACAATTGAATAGTACAGAACAGTAATAGGGTGGGGTAGCCCGCTTGCATCCGAGGGAGCCGTTGGTCTTTTCACGAGTTTCCCCCCCACCCCATCGCAAAAAGACCGTTGGTCGATGTAGAGACTTGGTGCAGCAACGACTTGCGCCAGCAAACTTCACGCGGGGTCGATTCGGAGCGATCCGGGAACTTTCGGCCCGGAGCCTGCGTCTTTGAGTATAGAACGCCGTGAACCCAGATGACCGACGCCTGATCTCGGAAGCGCTGGCCGGCCGAACCGCTTCCTTCGGGGAATTGGTTCTCCGGTATCAGGATCGGCTCTTTCATGTGGCGAACCGGGTCGTGACGAACCCGGACGACGCGCTCGATATCGTGCAAGATACGTTCGTCAGCGCCTACCAGTCGCTGGCGAGTTTCAAAGGCGACGCGGAGTTTTTCACCTGGCTCTACCGGATCGCCTTCAATACGGCGATCAGCGCCAAGCGGCGCAAACGAATGGCGATCAGTTTGGATTCGGTGACGAATGATAACGAAGCTGGGATCGATCCGGAAGACCGAGCCGCCGACACCGCCCCGGATTCGGCCATGGAACGGAGCGAAGACGAACGGATGCTGGCCGCGGCGATTGCGAAACTCTCTCCGGAGCACCGGACGGTGTTGCTGATGAAGGACATCGACGGTTTGAAGTACGAAGACATCGCCGAGGTGATGCGCGTGCCGATCGGTACCGTCCGGAGCCGGCTGCACCGGGCTCGCTTAGAATTGCGCAATCTGCTAGATCCCGCCTCGGTCGGTGCCAATAGAAACGATGTATCGCCCTTTGGGAATCGTGACGAACAACGAACAACGAACGACGAATAACTAAGGCCGAAAATGTTGACCGCGTCCGAATCCGAACTCCTGACGACCGCTGTGGACGGGGAATTGACCCCGGGCCAATCGCAGGCCTTTCTCCGTCTACTCAAGGCGAAACCCGAAGCGACGACGCTGTTCTGCACCTTGAAAGCCGATGCCGAATCGCTCCGTGCGCGGGTTCTGCCACCGATCCCGGTTTCGCAAGTCGCCGCCGTTCTCGGCCGCATTCGTCCCACAGCGTCGCCGCGCCGGCCCGCCCCGACGCGCCGAACGCTCGTACTGCAGTACGCCGTCGCCGCGTCGGTCTTCTTCACGCTCTGCAGCGCATCGTTCTGGGTCTTCACCGCCCGCGACCGCCGCGAACAAGACAAGGTGCAAATCCGCCGGTTGCCGGTAATCGACACGATCACGGCGACGCCGGAGCGCGATTCGTTCGCCATCGCCCACAGCGAACCCAAATTGCCGGAGCCGAAGCCTCCGGTGTTGCCGGACGAAAATCCGCTGCCGAAGGAAGTGATCGCCCAGAAGCCGGTCGAGCCCGAAACCGCTCCGGCGCCGCGCTCGGCCATCGGCGATGTCGTCGGTTCCGGGATCATCGAAAATCCGAAGCCGCTGACCGAAGTCCGACTGCGATTGCCGTTCCTCACCGACGCCACCGAGTTTGATACGGCCGATGTCCAAGCCCGCTTGAAGCTCGAATTCGCGCTCGATCCGGCCTTTCGCCTCGATTTGTTTTCGAAGAACGCGACGGCCGCGCTGGAAATGCTCCAAGCCGCCGCGAAGCAAGCCGGGGTCGGCGTGACCGTCGATGCCAAGACCCAAGATTTGCTGAACAAGAAAGTGCCGATCTCGGTGGGTTTCTACCTCGAAGGGATGACCGCCCCGGAACTCGGCCTCTTCTTCGGAGCCATCGGCAAGTCGTTGCAGTCGGCCGCCAAGCCCTTGCCCCTGGCATCGGCTCACTTGGTACCCGTCGGTGCGACCGAATACCGCGACCTCAAAGAACTCCTCGGCGTCGATCTGATTCCGCAGCGGATCGGCCGTCCGACCGGCGAACCGAAGCCCATTTCGGCCGATACCCTCGGCAAAGTTACCGGAGCCGTCAAGAAGACCGGCGAGAAATCGGGGGTCGTCGTCGCGTACTCGCCGGCGAACGCCCGTTCGAATCCGGCCCAGTCGAAGGAAGTCAAAGCCTTCCTCGACAAGCGACCGGATCGCAAACCCGGGACGATTCCACTGCTGATTGTGATTCGGTAAGCTTTTCGCTCCGACGCCATCCCCTGCGCGGAGTGGATCAATTACCACTTCGGCTTCGGCGGCGGTTGGTTCGTCTTCCACGTCGCCGGCGTGCTGACCGGGGCCGGCGGCGGCGGTGGTGGCGCCGGCTTGGCGATTCCGGAAATGAGCGCGCTGAACAGCGTCATCCAGAGCACGGCGAACAGCGCCCCCAATACGTTCATCACCATGCCCGCGATGGCGGTGCCGCGGGACTCGGAGCGGATGCCGAGGTAGCCGAGGATGATGCCGACGATGCTCATGATGATCTGGATGAACCCGCCGAAGCCGCAGGTCATCACCGTCAGGGGCGTGCCGAGCGTCAGCGACAAGATGCCGAGCACCATCGAGGCCGTGGCGTAGCCGGGCCCACGCTTCTTGGAGATATACGAGTCCGGGTCGTCGTCTTGGCTGTAGGCTTCGTAGCCGGCCCAGCGTTCGTCTTCTTCGGCGCGCGTCCGGCTGCGTGCCCGATCCCGGCGCGAAGGTTTATCGCGGAGCGAATAGTTACCATCTTCCGGCGGGGCTTCCTCGGCCATGTCGGGGCAGGTGAAGACGCTCGAGCAGCCGCCGCATTCGATCTGCTGGCCGAGCCATTCGCCCGTCACATCCAACAGCGCCCCGCAATGCGGGCAAGTCACGTTCAGTACCACGGCGCTATCCCCTCCTACGCTGATTTGGGGAAGTTCGGCTTGGGCGTTCGTCGTCGGCCGCGCGGGATCGCTTCGAAGCCTCGACGGCTTGGCAACTGCCGCACTGCACCATCTGGCCGACGGATTCGTCGCCGATGGCGAGTGTGGAATTGCGCTTCGGGCAAACGATGTTGGGCACGGCCCGCTCCGGGATCCACCGTTAGAATCGACCGCCACCGCCCCCGAAGCCGCCGTTGCCGGCGTTCATGCCGATGTTGGCGATCAGCAGGATGACGGCCAACACGATGGCAACCGCGCCCATGACGATGCCGGCGATGCCCATGCCTTTGCCCGGGGTTTTCAAGGACAGCACGCCCGTGATGATGGCCGCGATCGGGATGGGGATCCCGAACAGCCCGCAGCAGCAGGTCAGGATGATGCCGATGATCCCGAGGACGAGCGACGCGACCCCCAAGCCTTGGCTGCCTTCTTGCGAAACGCCCCGCCGACGACGGCGCGACCTGCGATCTTCGTAATCTTCTTCGTCGTCCTCGTCGTCGTCGCTCGACATTCGGCTACGTCGCCGCTTGCTCGGGCGCTCGTCCTCGTCTTCTTCGTCCTCGTCTTTGCGGTATTTCGATTTGCGCGGTTTCTCGTCCGCGTCCTCCACTTCGCCTCGGCGGCTCGGGCGTTTCTTCTCGGTCTCGGCTTTGAAGACCTGCTGGCAGCTGCCGCATTGAACGTCTTCGCCGACCATGTCGTCGTCGATTTCGAGC
>JBBRUN010000046.1:0-16730 GCA_038247765.1 Gemmatales bacterium
CTTCGGCGTTGGCCTCCGCTTGGTCGGCCGTCACACGGTTCGCATTCGGTTTCATCGGGGTCTCCCAATACGGGGTGGGATCGGCAGTTTGAACAATCGCCGGGGATGCAAGCTCACGGCGAATGGCGTTTAATATCCGCTTATTGAAAGCCACCCGGAATTCTTCATGGTGAAGCGTCAACGCCCGGGGGATATCGATTCCCGCTCATTGGCCCCGCGCGACTGACTTGCCCCTCGTTCGCCACCGGCCAATTCATCTCCGACATCACGGCTCAAACGGGCCGCTCCGCCATCCGGCGACAACTTCTCGGTAAATCGGTCGTGAACAAAACCATCACCGCTTCCCGGTCCCGGATGCCAATTCGGTTCACTCGGCAAGTTCTCCGAGCACGGCTTGGAACGACACAGCGTCATCTCGCTAATCGCGACGCTCGGCCTTCGCGCCGAGCTTTCTTCCGCCACGGGTGTCGACCTCGCGACCATCGAGGGGATCGACGAAATCCACGCCCACACGCTCGTGAGCGAGATCGGGTCATCGAACGCTTGTAGCGCGAGTCCCGCTCGGCGAGGTCGACCACCGAGTTCGCGGCGGCGTTCGTCGGGGGTCAGTTCGGACGGTGGTAGTTCGGGACGCGGATGCGATCGCATGGGACGACTCCGGAAGGAGGGCCCACAGCGACGTCCACGGGGTGGCGGGCGGGCTGTCGGACAGGGGGAAACGAAAAGCCTCTACGATGTTCATCGGCCGGTCGCGGGAGAAATGGCGCGGGAAAATGGGATTTGTCCGGGAAGGCCCTCGGAATCTTCGAATAGACTCCTTGTCATGTCCGAGTTCACCGAGATGCGAGACGCTGCGGCAGCGGGGGAGCGGTTGGAGCCGCGGCCATCTTGCCTCTGGTCTACGACGAGTTGAGGAAGCTCGCCTCCGCCAAGATGGCCGCGGAGAACCCCGGCCACACGCTCGATGCCACCGCCCTCGTCCACGAAGCCTACGTGCGGCTGACCCGCCGGCGGTCGTTCGCATCCGAGAGCCATTTCCTGCGGGCGGCCGCCCAGTCGATGCGTCGCATTTTGGTCGACCACGCCCGCAGCTGCAACGCCGCCAAGCGCGGGAGGAGTCGGCGGGTCGATTTCGATCCCGGGGATCTCGCCGCCCGGATTCCCGACGGGCGCATCGAGGAACTCGACGAAGCCTTGTCGCGCTTGGCGGCGGAAAAACCCGAATTGGCGGAGCTGGTCCAGCCTCACGTCTTCGGGGGTCAGACCTTGTCGGACGCCGCGGGCATCCTCGGCCTATCTCCCCGCACCGCCGATACTTGGTGGACCTATGCACGGGCTTGGCTGGCCATCGACCTCGACAAATCGCGAATTCTTTTTCGAGTCACTGCGCCTTTCCCGGGCCGAATCCGCTTGGTGATCGGTGGGACCATTCGCGGGGGCATTCCGATGAACGAACTGGACTTGTTTGCGGCCGCCTTGGCCATCGCCGACCCGGTGGAACGCTCCGCCGTATTGGACCGCGCGTGCGTCGGCCAATTCGAACTGCGGGATCGACTGAGACAACTGCTGGACGCGCATGCCCGGTCCAACCCGTTGCTGGACCGGCCTGGGCTCGACCGCACCGTCGCGGGACAATCGGCCACGGTCGATTCCGTCGCAGCCGGGGTCGCCGACACCGTCATCGCCGGCAAGTACAAGCTCCTCCAGCAGATCGGCGAGGGGGGCATGGGCACGGTCTGGATGGCCGACCAGACCGAGCCGATCAAACGCCGCGTCGCCGTGAAGCTGATCCGGGTCGACCGCGGCAACTCGGCGACCGTTCTGGCCCGCTTCGCGGCCGAACGGCAAGCCATCGCGCTCATGGATCACCCGCACATCGCCAAGCTGCTCGACGCTGGCACGACGGACGCCGGGCAACCCTACTTCGTCATGGAACTCGTCAAGGGCATCCCGCTCACCGAGTTCTGCGACACGCACAAGCTGAGCGTCCAACATCGCCTCGGCCTGTTCCAACAGATCTGCTCCGCCGTCCAACACGCCCACAACCGAGAGTACGACGGCATCCGTTTGCAAGATCTGGCTTACGACTTCACCGCTTGTCCGACCTAGATCTGGGACCGGAGAGCCGGATGCCACGGAAGCGGCCCGTCCGGTTCGGGAAGGGGCGGTTGGTGTCCCTCGCAAGGGGGCCTGGCCGCCTACTTCATTAAGAACAAACGCGGTACCGCGTGGTCGCAACTCGACCACCTGCTCATTTCCCGGCCAGAGAACTTGCGTCTAATAGCCGACAATACGGAACTCTTTCATTTTCCTCCTGGCAAAGACGATAGTACCCGAACAATCACTTGCTCCCAATGCCCGTTGGCGCTCAGATATGAATACTTGCCGTCACTTCTTTGGACTATTCACATGCTGCTTTTTGCATACGGCTTTTGCCGAGACAATCCCCCCGCAACCCCCCGGAGAAGTTACTGGCGTTCCGGCGCCACTACCGTTCAATCCGAGCGTTCCTCCATCTCCGCCGATTCCAACTGTCCCCGACGCGCCCAAGTTCGAAGCGGTTTGGAACAACGGCTTGTTCTTCCAAACCCCCAAGAAAGAATTCGTCGCGCACGTCGGGGGCACCGTACACGCGGACGGGGCTTGGTACTCCGCCGGGTCGGGATTGCAGCAATTCCCCGGCGGTACGGGACGGTTCAACGACGGGGCCAACTTCCGGCGGATCCGCATCTTCCTCGAAGGCTCGATGTACAAGAGCATCGATTACAAAGTCGAAGTTGAGTTCATGAACGGCTTCAGCCCGGCCGGTTTGAGCGTGCCGGTCTCAGTGGCCACCGTGTCGAATTCGCCGGGGCCGACCGACGCTTGGATCACGGTGAAGGATGTGCCGTGGCTCGGCAACGTACGCATCGGAAATCAGAAGGAGTGGTTCAGCCTCGAACACCTGAACAACTACCGCGCGTTGGAATTCATGGAACGGTCGTATTTGTTCGATTTCAGCCAGCCGACGGCTTTCGACAACGGCTTCTCACCGGGGGTCAGCGCCTTTCGCACCTGGGCCAACGACCGGGTTTTCACCGCGATCGGCGGGTACAAAAACGTGAGCGACCCGATCGGCTTCGGGCTCGGTGACGGCCAATACGCCGTGACGGGTCGGGTCGCGGGGTTGCCGGTTTGGATGCCGGAGGACAAAATTTTCTGGCACGTCGGCGGGGCCATGAGCCACCGCGATCCGGTCAACGGACAAGTGCAAGTCCGCATTCGCAACGAAGTCCGCAATGCGCCCAATCCCCTCCTGAATCTCGTGGCCAACACGGGGTTGATCAACGCGACTTCGCAGACGCTTTACAACTTGGAAACGGCCGCCGTGTACGGGCCGCTCACGATCCAAGCGGAATACACGGCTAATTTGATCAATGGGGCGAGAGTGGGAACGGGTCCGGACGTCGGCACCTTGGCCTACCAAGGTTTCTACGCCGAGACGATGTTCTTCCTGACCGGGGAGAGCCGGACGTGGAATCCGAAACTCGGCGTTTTCAACCGTGTCACCCCGCTGAAGAACTTTTCCTTCGCGGAGTGCGGCTACGGGGCGTTCGAACTCGCCGCGCGCTATACCCACCTCGACTTGAACGACCAAGGCATCGACGGCGGACGCCTGAACAACGTCACGCTCGGGTTGAACTGGTATTTGAATCCGCTGACGAAACTCCAGTTCAACTACGACTATCTCTACAAGGACGGCGTCGCCAACCGCGAAGCCCGCGGCAGCGTGCATTCGTTCGGCGCGAGACTCGGACTCGATTTCTAAGTAGCCAAGACCGGCGGCGCCGCGGGTTGCGGAATACCGGATTGCTTGCGGGCGGCGAATGGGTGATCGGACATCGGCGTGTGGCCGTCCATGCCGATGATTTCCAGATGTTTGCCGCCGGCTTGGAACTCCGCTTCGAGCTCGTGGAGTTTTTCCATGACGCTGTGATCGACGACCAAGGACTTTGAAAGATCGACGACGATTTCGCGGTGGATCGCCGCTTCTTTCAAAATGATGCCCCGGAGGCTGATCCAGTTCCAGAAGACTGCGGAACTCCGCACGGTAAGAACCACCCGGTCGCGGTCGCGGTAGATTCGGACGTTCGAACTGAGCGGTTTGAAGTGCCAGAGCAACACGGCGGCTTCGAGGACGATACCGGTGGCGATGCCGATCAGTAGGTCGGTGGTCAAGGTGGCGAGGATCGTCCCGGTGAAAACGACGAACTGGTCGCTCCCAACACGGAACGTGCGGATGAAACTTGCGGGGGATGCGAGCCGGAAACCGGTGAAGACGAGCATGGCCCCCAGCACGGCCAACGGAATGCGGTGGATCAGCGCCGGCAGCAGGAGCACGAACGCGAGCAGGAAGAGCCCGTGGTAGGCGTTGGCCATTTTGGTGCGGGCGCCGTTGTTGATGTTCGCCGAGCTGCGGACGATCTCCGAGATCATCGGCAGGCCCCCGACGCAGGCGGCGAGCGTATTGGCGAAGCCGACCGCGATTAGGTCGCGGTCGAAGTTCGTCTTGCGCTTCCACGGGTCGAGCAGCTCGATGGCTTTGGCGGACAGCAGCGATTCCAAACTCCCAATGAGCGTGAAAAGCACGAGGTATTTGAGGCCGGTCCCCGTCGCCAATCCGCGGAAGTCGGGGAAGGCGAACGCGTCGGCGGGGTGGGCCAGCACATCCGGGATCGTGACGAGGAACTTGGGCCCGATGGTGTACTCGCCGTCGGAAATATCGCCGTTGAAGTAGTGTGCCGGGAACAAGTACGAGTGCTCGTGTTCCAAATCGAACGCCGCGCCCAGTCCGATGGCCACGACGAGGACGACGAGTTGGGCGGGCACCTTGCGAACCCATTTCGTTTTGATGGCCTGCAAGGCGAAGAGGATCGCTAGTCCGGCGATCCCGATGACGGCGATCTCGGGGTTCACGTCCCGGAGTTTACCCGGGAACTCCCAGAGCAGTTCGAGCGGGCCGGGCGGTTCGCCGCCGGGCGGTGCCGTGGGGGCGGCAACGCCGATGACCTCGTAGAGTTGTTTGGCAATGATGATGATGCCGATGCTGGCGAGCATGCCGTGGACCGGGGTCAGCGGGAAGAAGTCCGCGAGCCGCCCGGCCTTGATCAAGCCGAACAGGATTTGCACCACGCCCGCGGCAACTCCGATCCCGAGGGCGAGCTTGTACCCCAGGAAAGCCCGCTCGGCGTCGGGCAAGTCGGCCCCGAAGTGCGTTCCCAATTCGGAGACCGCCCCGGCCACGATCACGATGAGTCCTGCGGCCGGGCCTTTGATCGTCAATTGGGCGTTGCTGAGGAACGTCGTGACGAGGCCCCCGATCACCGCGGTCCAGATGCCGGCGATCGGGGGAAACCCGCTCGCGCGGGAAATGGCCAAGCAGAGCGGCATCGCGATCAGAAAGACGAGGAAGCCGGCGATGGCATCGAATCGGAAGTTCCCGAACAGACCGGGGAGCAGCGGCGGCAGAACGGGCGAACCGGCGGGAGGCTGGGAAGCCATAAGCGGACCTCGGGGGTGTTGGTCCCCTGCATGAGCAAGCACGATGCCAACGTGATTTGTGGTCAATTGCGGTCGAATCGGCGGCTCCGCTGTCGGCGATTCAATCAGCGTGGTCGTCGTCCGACCAGACGGACTGCCCGATTTTGATGCCGAGTGCTCGGATTTTCGTGCGCAAGCTCCCGCGCGTGATGCCGAGGAGTTTCGCGGCTTGCAGTTGATTCCCGCGCGTGTACTTGAGCAGCCGCACCAGCACTTCACGCTCCATCCGTTCGAGCGCCTCCGCGTACAGATCCGAACTCCCGGCGGCGATCCGTTCCGCCACGAAGCGGTCCCAGTCCATCGGGCCGTTCGCCGATGCCGAAATCGAAGGGTTGGCCGGAGTCGCGTCGGTCAGTAACGGCGGGAGAAAATCGACGAGCAGCACCGTGCCGGTCATGCGGAGGAGGGCTTGTTTCAACACGCTCTGCAACTCGCGGATGTTGCCCGGCCAAGCGTAGGCCCGAAACGCGGCGAGCACATCGGGCGAAAGCTCCTTCACCGGCTTGTTCAATACGTGGGAAAACAAGCGGAGGTAGTGCTCGACGAGGATGGCCACGTCGTCGCTCCGGACGCGCAGCGGCGGGAGTAAGATCGAAAAAACGTTGAGTCGGAAGAAGAGGTCTTTGCGGAAGCGGCCCTCGTCGACGAGCGTGGCCAAGTCGGCGTTGGTGGCGGCGATCAAGCGGACGTCGGTCCGGATGGTCTCGGTGCCCCCCACGCGCTCGAACCGTTGCTCTTGGACGAGTCGCAGGATCTTCGCTTGGGTCAGGGGGCTCATATCGCCGACTTCGTCGAGAAATATGGTGCCGCCGTGGCACTGTTCGAACTTCCCGATGCGCTTGCGGTCCGCCCCGGTGAATGACCCTTTCTCGTGCCCGAACAGCTCGCTCTCCAGCAAGTTCTCCGGGATCGCTGCGCAATTGATCGCGAGGAAGGGTTTCTCGGATCTGCGGCTGTGCTGGTAGATCGCCCGCGCGATCAGTTCTTTCCCCGTGCCGCTTTCGCCGAGGATCAACACGGTCACATCTTGCGCCGCGACGCGGCCGATGGCCTTGTAGACTTCCTGCATGGCGGGACAGCGCCCCAGGAGCAAGTCACCCCCCGCGGGCGCCTCTTCGATCTCGGCCATCACCGCGGGCGTCCGCATCGCGGTGCCGGATCGGAGGGCGCGGTCGAGGGTTTCGCGGAAGTGCGGCAATTCGACCGGTTTGAGCAGGTACTCGAACGCCCCTTCTTTGATCGCTTGGATGGCCAATTCGGTCGTGCCGTGCCCCGTGATTAAGATCACGGGAATCCGGGCGTCGAGATCGCGTAAGCGCCGGAACGTGTCGAGGCCCGTCGCGTCGGGCAGATGGACATCGAGCACGACGACATCGGGCCGCGCGCGTCGGAACTCTGCGACGGCCGCGGCGGCGGTCCCGGCCGTGCGGAGTTTCCAAGCGTCCTTCTCCAAGGCCCGTCGGAAGGCGTGTTGGATCCCGGGTTCGTCGTCGACGAGGAGTAGCTCAGCCATTCGAGATTCCCGGGTCGTCAATGGGAAGCGTGACGTAGAAGCTAGCGCCGGCGCCCGCGCGGTTGGCCGCATCGATCGTCCCGCCGTGATCTTCCACAATCCGTTTGGAAATCACTAGACCGAGTCCGAGGCCGGTGTCTTTGCCGCTGGCGAACGGCTCGAACAAACGCGGCAGCATGGCGGTCGTGATTCCCGACCCCGTATCAGACACCTCGACATGCGCCCGCCCGCCTGTCCGCCGGACCCGGAGCGTCAAATCCCCGCCCCCGGGCATGGCATCGAGGGCATTGATCGCGAGGTTTACGAACACTTGTTTCAGTTGCTCCCGATCGGCCATGAGATGGAGTTCCTCGCCGGGTACCAAGGCGAGGCGGACTTTCAAATTGACCGAGCGGATCTTCAACAAGGCCAAGGTGTCGATCAGGAGTCCGCGCAGTTCCATGAGGCGGCGCTCCATCTTCGGGGGGCGGGCGAATTCGAGGAACGTGCCGAGGGATTTCTCCATGCGGCGGACTTCGGATTCGATGATGCGCAGATCGTCCGATCCCAGTTCACTTCCGTCTTCGAGTCCGCTCTGAACGAGGAGCTTGATCGAGGTGAGGGGGTTGCGGATCTCGTGCGCCACGCCCGCGGCCAATTGGCCGACTGCGGCCAATTGTTCAGCCCTACGGACTTCGCGCTCGCGCTGATGGAGTTCTTTCACCACGGTGGCGATCCGATTGGTCAGCGACTCGATATCGGTGTGCAGACGGCTGAAATTTCCGTCTTGCATGACCACGACGTCAGCAGCTTCCGGGCCAAGCAAACCGGCTGCGTCGCGGATGCGGACTTGGACCCCGCGGACGTTGCGCTTGACCGCCCCGGCGATGCCGAACCCCAAGACGACCCCCGCCGCGGCGCCGAGGGTGCCGATCCCTCCCATGCCCCAGGCGAGTTCCAACAACTCCCGCTCGTGTTGCCGCGTGACGTTTTCGATGCGCTCACTATTAAATTGCTTATATTCGCGGCAGGGTTTCAAAACTTCGAATTCCAACACGGTGGCCGCGTCCCGCAGGCCTTCGGCGTGTCCGGGCGACCCGGCCGCCGGCATGGCTCGGCGCCGATTCAAATACGCCGCGAACCCGCTTTCCAAGCTGTCGGCCAGCTCGATTTCCCGGCGCTGATCGGCCGTGTTCCGGATTTCCACCAGATGGAGCCGGGCGCGCTCGTGCAACTTCGAGGTGTCTTCGACGCGGTCCCTGAGCAGCAGCAGCAGATCGGTCAAGCACTCGTCGAGCTCGATCGACGTGCGGCGGCTATCGAGGTTTTCCCGCTGCAACTTGGCCACCGACTTCTGCCGACTGATGATGGAGGTGGCGGTCAGCACGGAGAGTACGAGCAGGCAAGCGGAGACGAGTGCGACGGGCAAAATGATCCGCGTATGGAGTCGAGTCATAGTATCCTCTCATGAGCGGGAATCTGCGCCGCCGCCGACCACGCTGCTTGTCCGCGAACCATCCCTGGACGATTCGCCGGCAATTCGAGCCGAAAATCAGCTCCCGCTCTTGGCACATCGCTTGCGTTGTCACTCTCCAGTGTCGGTGCGCGACCGAATGGAGAGTGCTGTGGTTTTGAAACAGTGTGCCGAGGCGACTTCACCGGACGGTTCCGGCGAAGATCCCATCTTGGACCGATTGAAGAACTGTATCGAGCATGCTTCGCATCTCTTGCCGGCACAAGGACCAATCTCGGTCTTCATCCACCACAATACGCTGCACGCCTTCGAACACCTACCTTTCGAAGAGGCGACTCAGCGGGCGGCGCGCGTCTTCGGCTGCGAGCCTTACCTGACCGAAGCGCGCTACCACACAGAACTCGCGAAGGGGCGCATCCGCGCCGACGACTTGCGAGCGGCACTCTCGGAAGATGCTCCCACCTCGATCGCCGAAGGGATCTCGCGCCTCGATTTGCATTTGGCAATGTTGCAACTGCCACCGTGGCAAGGCACCGTCGCCGAGTTGCGTTGGCAGGTGGCCGAGGATGGTATTCCGCGCGTCCACGGCGACGTCTGGCAGCGCTGCGTTGAGGTCGTGCGAGGTCAACCGTGCTCGGGTTCCGAAATCCCTTCCTCTCGACCGCGCGATTCGATCCTCGCAGTCGGTGGCTCCGACCCGGACCTGCTCGTGAACGATTTGTTGACGCGGTACACCGCCGCCTTTTTGGATCAAGGAATTTCGCGCGTCGTGCTCCCCGGCCAGCGCGAAGGTTTCTTCCGCGGATTCTGCATGCTGTACGCCAATGCCTCGGCCCTTGAGCGTTGGCGGCGTGATCTCGGGACGCTCTGCCAACAGGCATTGGCGGAAACTTCCGCCATCTTGAGTGTTTTGCATTCGTTGAACGAATTCGGAATCCTCGAGACCGAATGGGACGAGTTCCTGTCCGAGACCTTGCTGGCCCTCCGGGGTTGGGGCGGGATGATTCATCAAGTCGAGCAGCGGGCCGATAGCGTTCACCATCCGATTCCACGCGGTACGCTGATCGAGTTCTTGGCCGTGCGCTTGTTGTTGGATCGCGCCGCGTTGTCTACCATTGCCCGCAATGAATTCGGCTATATCGGCGCGTTCGTTGACCTCCGCGAATGGCTCGAACGTGCGCGGCCGTCGACGCACTCTTCCGACATCGAACTCCGGACGTACGAAGTCTTTCGTGCCGCACGGGCCTTGGGAATTCAGCCGGACGCCATCACACACTCGTTCGCTCGGGAAGTGGCGGCGTTTCCGTCGCTTCAGCGCCGCTGGATCTTTCAACTGGCCTACGAGCGCGGCTTGCGAATCCGCGCGCTCGATGCCCTGGCGCATCGGGTGAAACACCCAGCGGACATGCCCGCGGCTCCCCGGTTTCAATTGGTGACCTGCCTCGATGAGCGCGAAGAGTCATTCCGTCGCCACGTCGAGGAGATTGCCCCCGATTGCGAAACCTTCGGCGCCGCCGGTTTCTTCGCGGTGCCGATGTATTACCGGGGATCGAACGACGCGCACTTCGTGCCGCTTTGCCCCATCGTCGTGACGCCCAAGCACTGGGTCTCGGAGCGGGTGGACGATCACGCTGCCGAATATCACCACCGCACCTCGACGCGGCGGGCACAGCTCGGTCGGGCGTCCCACAGCCTGCACCACGCCACGCGCACACCGCTGATTGGAGCGCTACTCGCCGCGGGAGCCGGGGCACTGGCGTCGCTTCCGTTGGTCGCGCGGATTTTGTTTCCCCGGATCACCGGGCGAATCCGCGGAACCGCTGGCAAGGTGTTGAAACCGACGCCGCACACGAGCTTGGCACTCGAACGTACTGCCGAGGCTCCTGGCGACCACAATGGGCTGCTCGGTTTCAACCTCGACGAAATGGCCGCGATGGGGGAGCGTCTCCTCCGCGATATCGGGTTGGTCGAAGGGTTCGCGAATCTCGTCTTCGTGCTGGGGCACGGTTCGTCCAGTCTGAACAATCCCCACAAGAGTTCGTACGATTGCGGGGCATGCGGAGGAAGTCCGGGCGCGCCGAACGGACGGGCGATCGCCCACTTGCTGAACGATGGCCGGGTGCGCGCGAAGCTGATAGGTCGCGGGATTACCATCCCGATGGAAACCCGGTTTGTCGGGGGGTTCCACAACACCTGCGATGATTCGGTCGCCCTGTTCGACATTGAAGGGGTTCTTCCGGCGTTGCGGAGTGAACTCGATCGTGTTCGCGCCGAGTTCGACGAAGCGGGCGACCGCAACGCGCACGAGCGCGCCCGCCGATTCGAATCGTGCCCACTTTCGTCGACCCCGCGTGATGCTCGTAAACACGTGGAAGCTCGATCTGAAGACTTGGCTCAGGCACGCCCCGAACTGGGCCACGCGACCAACGCGATCTGCATCGTCGGTCGGCGTGCCCGAAGCCGTGGGCTGTTTTTCGATCGCCGGGCTTTTCTGACGTCCTACGATCCAACCCGCGATACCGAAGACGGTGCGATTTTAGCCCGCACGCTGGCCGCGGTGCTCCCGGTCTGCGGGGGTATCAACCTCGAATACTTTTTCAGCCACGTCGACCCGCAGGGGTACGGCAGCGGGACGAAACTCCCGCACAACCTCACGGGGTTGCTCGGGGTCATGGACGGGGCCGCCAGCGATCTCCGGACGGGATTGCCTTGGCAGATGACCGAGATCCACGAGCCAGTGCGGTTGCTCATCGTGATCGAAACCACGCTCGAGATTTTTCAGGGTGTGATGCGCGGCAACTCCATGGTCGAAAGCATGGTCCGGAAAGGCTGGGTTCAAGTCGCACTCATGCACCCGGATACCGGGGCGATCAGCGTATTCGACGGAGCCGACTTCGTAGCGTACGCCCGGAGTACCATGCCGCTCCGATGCTTCCGATCATCGGTCGAGTGCTACGGCGGGAAGCGGGATCACCTCGATTTCGTCGAAATCTCCTCCATCGGAGCGACATGCTGATGACCGACATTCTCCACTGGCTCGGAATCGCGACGGTCGCTTGCCCGATCATCGCGACGGCGATTTTGGGGGTCGTCCTTTTCCTCGGCTTCACGCCCGGCGAACGGCTGACGCACCGCATCTTGCAACTCGGCGTCGTCGTCGGTCTGCTGGCTTCCTTCGGCATTTTCACGGGGATGCAACTCACGGGCCAATACGAAGTTCTCATCGATCTCGGGGTTTGGGTCACCATACCCCCGAATTATCATTTCCACATCGAATTGCTCTTCGATCGATTGTCCGTTCCCTTTTGCGCCTTGATCTTTGTCCTGTGCGGGACAATCGCTTCGTTCGCTCACCGGTACATGCACCGGGAGCGCGGTTACCACCGATTCTTCATGCTCTATTCGATCTTCACGCTTGGCATGGTCACCGCGGCCGTCGCGGGAACGGTCGAGACGCTCTACGCCGGCTGGGAACTCGTCGGCCTGTCCTCGGTGCTCCTGATCGGCTTTTTCAACGACCGGCCCGCGCCGGTACGCAACGGCTATCGGGTCTGGGTCATCTACCGCATTTCGGATGCGGCGCTTTTGCTGGCCGCCGTGTTGACCCACCGGTTGGTCGGCGAGGGAGATTTTCACAAACTCCTCGGCGAAGGCGTCTGGCCCAACGAAATCGCCGCTATTTCTCCACTCAATGCCGCGGTGATCGGCGGATTGCTCCTGGTCGCGGCGGCGGGGAAATCGGCCCTCCTCCCATTCTGCGGGTGGCTGCCACGGGCCATGGAAGGGCCGACCCCGTCGAGCGCCGTCTTCTACGGGGCGCTCTCCGTTCACCTCGGGGCGTTTCTCCTTCTGCGGGTCAGCCCTTTATTCGAGAGATCCGATTACTTGGCTGCTGCGGCCGTCTCGCTCGGACTGGCCACGGCCGTGTACGGCTACTTCGTCGGACGCGTGCAGACGGACATCAAATCGGTACTCTCGTTCGCATCGCTCACGCAGGTTGGGATCATCGTCGCCGAGATCGGTTTGGGATTTCGCTACATCGCTCTCGTCCACCTCTTGGGTCACGCTTGCCTGCGCACGCTGCAATTCTTGCGGGCGCCCAGCTTACTCCTCGATTACAAAATCATAGAGAATGCCCTCGGGGAGAAACTGCCTCGGAATCCCTCCGGCCCGCCGACTCGATTCCAAGTTTGGCTGTACCGCTTCGCTTTGGAACGCGGCTATCTGGATGAAATTCTCGACGCCGGAGTGGCGAAGCCCTTCGCGGCGTTCTTTCGGTTCTTGACCGCGTGGGAAACCCGATCGATGAATCGGTTGAACGGAATCGTCCCGACGGGTGAAGCCGCTCCACCGGTCGTCGTCGTTCGTGTTTCGGAACGCGCGCCTGAGCCGCAATTGGAGGAAGCGATCTCATGAACCCGATTCCGCTTCCGTGGCTCGAAATCGCCGTTGCGACACCGCTCGCCCTCGCACTACCCGTTTCACTGATCCGCGACAGACTCCTCGCCCTACGCGTCAGCACAGTCACCTGCGCCGCGGCGCTCTCGGCGACTTTCGCGGCTTGGCTAACGCACTATGCCGGACTCAACGGCGGCGACGGGCCGATTTTCCGGATTGATGAACTGACCGCGCCGCTCCTGCCCGTTATCGCGCTGCTGCACTTCTTGATGGCCATGACGACATCGACCTGGAAGGCCGAATCGTTCGGCGCCGTCCGGTATTTGATTTCGCTCTCGCTGCGGCTGGCGGTGTTCGCCACCGTGGACCCCTGGCTCCTCGTAGGTTTGAGTGCGGTTTGTTGCGTCCCCGCTTTCTTCGATTTGAAACGCGCCGGGAAGCCCACCACTCTTTACGCCCTCCACATGATTCCTTTCGTCGCTTCGTTGGTGGGAGGTTGGGCCCTCGTTGCGAACGGCTATCGGGAACCGGGGGCCATCTTTCTGATCCTAGCCGTGCTGATTCGCTCCGGTGTTTTCCCGATGCACCTCTGGGTCCTCGACCTCATCGAGAACGGTTCGTTCAGTTCGGCGGTTCTGATGGTCACGCCGATGCTCGGAGTCTACGTCGCCGTCCGCTTGGCCGTTCCCGTGGCTCCGCCTTGGTTGCTGAGCGTCGTCACGATATTCTCGTTGGCCACGGCGGTGTATTCCAGCGGCATGGCCATCGTCCAAACCGAGACGCGGCGGTTCTTCGCCCACCTCTTCGTCAGTTTTTCGGCACTGGTGTTGGTTGGGTTGGAGGTGCACACCCGCGTCAGCGTCACGGGCGCGCTGGCCCTTTGGTACTCCGTCTTAATCTCGGCGGGCGGGTTGACCATCGTCCTGCGGGCGGTCGAAGCCCGTCACGGTCGCCTCGCCCTGAATGAATATCACGGTCTTTACGCCCGCTCGCCCCAGTTGGCCGTGGCGTTCCTCGTGACCGGTCTGGCCTGCGTCGGCTTCCCGGGGACGCTCGGCTTCGTCTCCGCCGAGCTGCTGATCGACGGCACGCTCGAATCGAATCTCTGGATCGGGCTCATCGTCATCCTCGTTTCAGGTTTGAACGGCATTGCCGTGATGAGGGCCTACGGAGCACTCTTCACCGGGCGACGACACGCGGATACGACGGAACTCCGCGCCACCCTGGTGGAGCGATCGGCCATCATCGTCCTCGCCATCGCGATTTTTGGGGGTGGACTATTCCCGCAGCCGGGTTTGACCTCCCGCTACGACGCCAGTCGCGCACTGGTGGGAATTGTTCTTTCGACGTACCCTTGAGCATGATTTGCGAACGTCCAACATGATGGCTTATCATCCATCGCCTTCATCTATCGACCGAGCCAAAATGGTTGGATTTAAGGGTTTTGGCAACGGCCTCAGACTTGCGTTTTCAGGCCGTGAGTGACGAAAACGATCGCCGATTCTGGCGCCACTGGGATTGAGTATGCCGATGATCCAACACAGTTCCGATAAGCAGATACTCGGCATGACCATCTCAATCCTCACCACGATGCTGGCCGTACTCCTCCGCGACTCATCTTCTATCACGCCACCACCGACACCCGACTGAGCCGAACCCGAGATCGATTCGGCTCGAACCACGCTGAACTCCTCGCATCAGAGTCAGTAATGGCGGCTTTTTTCGATTCAACTCAACCAGTGAGAGTTTAGATTCAATAAGCGGTTATTGAAATCTTGATCCGCGGCGAATGAGGCCGATCACTTCATTTTGACACTCGTAGTTGACCGGGGGAATTCAGTCGATGTGCCGAGTTGCCCGGCACGCGCGTCGCAGATCGTACAGAACGGTCCTGCAAGGCCTCCGCGCTCAGTTCGTCGAACTGGCCGAAGTTACCTTGGTGCGGAATGGCTTCGCAGGTTCCCACATTGCAAGACTTTGATGACCGCCAGGGGCGGGTCGTGAAAGGTAGTTTCGAACTGGCATCGACCGGCTTCGCGACGAACCGCAAAAAGATGTCAGCCCGGACGGTGGATGACCGAAAGCCAAACCGCGAGGAAATCCGCGTACGTCACGACCCGTTCGACAGAATGAGCCCGCCGGGAGCGGCCTTCGCGACTTTCGTCGCTCGCCAGGGTGCGGCGGCGATGATTCACGGCGCCGTCGGGGTAATGCCGGTAAATATCTTCGACGATCGCGCCCTCGACCGGGCCCGTCGGAATGAACTCCGCCATCAGATGCGCTTCCCCGTTTTCCTCGCTGGCCCGGTGGTGCATGACCGTGGCGAGTTTCGGCAGGCCCTCCCGGTCGCGGACGATGCAGATGTGATCGAACAGATCGCCTTGGGGCGGGAACTTCGCGACGTCGGTTTCCATCAGCAGTCGGTCGCCTCCGAGGAAACCCCTCAATTTGACGAGCGGGGACGCGTGTTCCAGCACGAGCCAATAGCGGGACGGCGAGACCGCGGTCGCGGTCACTTCGATCCAGCCGTCGGTGATGAGGTTCTGGTGATCGAGGGGCGGGCCCGGCAGGAGGATCCGGGTCGCGGGGATCCCGCATTCCGCGCGGCGGCCTCGGCGCGGGAAAGGGTTTCCCTCACCCGAGCTCAGCCACTCCGGATGGACGCCGAGCTTGGCGGCGATCGCTTCGCGGAGCCGGGGGCCCGGCTTGCTGCCGGCGACCACCCGCGCCAAGATCGTGTGCGAGAAACCGATGGCCGCCGCCATCCGGGAGCACTTGCCGCCGAATTTGCTGTCGATCAGCCACTTCACGCGGACCGAGTGGGTCGACCAGTCGGGTTTGCCAATCGGAGTGGCGGCAGAAGAATTCATGTGGCCCACCGGAAATTAGAGTTGCAACAAGTTTCAGACTAGTTAATCTGACTTGGTCTCGCCAGTGGGTGGCGAAGGCTTGGGGGAAATGCCGATGCGTGTACTTTTTGTCCCGTACCGCGAAAAGGGGTCTTCCGACCCGAAGATGCTCCCCCGCTGGAAGCGGCGGTGGGTTTGGCGCAACGACGCTCGCAACAGCGCGCTGGGCGAGTTGGCGAAGGGCTTTGCGATGAAACCGAAGCGGACATTAGCCGCGCTTGTCGTCGACGAGGATTTTGTGAAACTCCCGCGTCGGTCCGAGCTCAGAGTCCTACTCCTGGCCGAAACGGCCGAACACGCGGACCGGCTCTCGGAATTCTGCCCCGACTGGCGCGTCGACTCAGTCAGGCCGCAGCCCGACGGGGATTTCCTCGATCCCCCCGCTCGCCGGATCGCCACGCTCACGCACGCCTACGAATACGGACCGTGTGCCCACGTCGTCGTGCGTGCCACCGGCGGCACCGGAAAGCTTTTCGAGGGTTGGTCGTACGAATACAGTGCCGCGCAGCCGCTGCTCATCGTCGATCTCGACGATGCCACACCCGTCCGACCCGCGAGGGAAGCCGCGGATCGCCGCCGCGAGTACCGCGAAATGAAACTCCGCATCGCCCCCGCTGTTCCAAGGGGTTGATTGCGGTCTCGACAATTCCTCCGCCCGTGGGCCCCAGTACAGCTCTGGAAATATACGGCGGGGGGTGGAGCGGCGGTGCTTGTCGGGCCCGTCCTGCTCAGCGACCCCGGATGTGCTCGATGCATCCGCGATCCCGTAGGTCGGAAGAGACGAACACTTCCGGCGCCGAATACCGCTTGGGACTCGATCTCCAAGCCGTACCGGTGAGCCGCCACCCCGAAAGGGTTGGCACACGGCGACGGATCA